>JASFJH010000053.1:0-9616 GCA_050122215.1 Granulosicoccaceae bacterium
GTCCCGGCGCACAATTAATACCCTCTCCGGCCGCCTTGCCTGTCGCGCAACATGGAGGGTAAGCAAATGAAACCTGTCACTATCATCGCAGCTGGCTGCCTCCTGCTCGGGGCTGCCCACAACATCGCCGCGGAAAACGCCTATCTCATTTACGAAGAGATCGACTTCAATACGGATGGCTGGATCAGTAAACAAGAGGCCAGCAAACGTCCCGATCTGCTGGCTAACTGGGAGCGTATCGACACGAACAGCGACGGCCTGATCGGCCCGATGGAGTACCTGCACTACGAGGGTGGCAATAGCTATGCACCGCCTGATGACCGGCAAGACATGGATCCGGGTGCAGCGCCGCTGTAAAAACTCTATTGATATTGATCAATGCCATGCAGTCGGCCTTGTGATATAAAAAATCTCCAGTGTTCCCGGGAATTCGAGCATTGATTCAAACCCAACCTCAGGGGGTGATGTATGCGCTTTTCTGTCCTGACCTCTCCACTCGTCTTCACGATCGTGCTTGCAGGCATGACCAGCGCGCAGGCCGCCGGCGTCAGCCGAGGCGCGATGCTGAGCAACTCCTGTGCGGCCTGCCATGGTACGGATGGCAACAGCCCGGGGGCGATCCCCAGTATCCATGGCAAGTCGGCCGACTTTATCAGCCAGAGCCTGAAGGAGTTCCGCGCCGGCGAGCGCCCCTCCACGGTCATGGGCCGCCACGCCACTGGCTATAGCGACGAGGAAATCGACCTCATCGCGAACTTCTTTGCCGGCCAGTCGGAACAGTAACGGGGGGCATGCCATGAACACGATCGATCGCAGACAGTTTCTCAAATACCTCGGTGGTAGCAGCGCCCTGCTTGCTGCCATGGGGCCACTCGCTTCCTGTGGCAAACCGGCACCAACAGCCACCGGCCGGGTGATCATCGTGGGCGGCGGCTTCGGCGGCTCGACTTGCGCCAAGTACCTGCACCGCTTCGACCCGATGCTCGACATCACCCTGATCGAACCCGCTGAACGCTTCGTCACCTGTCCGTTCAGTAACATGGTCATGACCGACATGCGTGATCTGAACAGCATCAGTCACAGCTATGCCGCGCACAGCAAACGTGGTGTCAAGGTCGTGCATGCGAGTGTCACGGAAATCGACGCCGTGGCGAAAAAGGTCAGCCTCGATAATGGCAGTACCCATGAATATGATCGGCTCGTGCTGTCACCGGGTATCGATTTCCGCTGGGAGACTATCGAGGGGATGGGCGCGGCCGATGCCGACACCATCCCGCATGCCTGGCAAGGTGGCCCGCAGACCACGATCCTGCGCGAGCAACTCAGCGCGATGCCGGATGGGGGCGTGTTTATCATCGCGCCACCACCCAACCCGTTCCGTTGCCCGCCCGGCCCGTATGAACGGGTCAGCCTCATCGCCAATTATTTCAAACAGCACAAGCCGAACGCGAAGATCCTCGTGCTCGACGCGAAGGACAAATTCTCCAAGCAGCCGCTGTTCATGCAGGGCTGGGAGGCGCTGTACCCGGGCATGATCGAATGGGTCAGCGGCAGCAACGGTGGCCGCGTGTATCGTATCGATCCCGCGACGCGCGAGGTTGAAACCGAGAACGGCGACATCCACAAGGGCGATGTCGTGAACTTCATCCCGCCGCAAAAGGCGGCACCGATCGCGCACACGGCCGGCCTGACCAACAACGACGGCTGGTGCCCGGTAGACCAGCGCAGCTTCGAATCCGCCCTCCATCCCGGCGTGCACGTCATCGGCGATGCCTCGATTGCCGGCAAGATGCCGAAATCCGGCTTCGCCGCGAACAGCCAGGGCAAGGTATGTGCCGCGGCGATCGTCTCGGCGCTGCACGGCGTGGAAATGCCCGATCCGTCCTACGTGAATACGTGCTACAGCCTCGTCGCACCCGACTACGGGATCTCGGTGGCTGCCGTGTATCGCTACAGCCCGGACAAGGGGATCTACAAGGTAGAAGGTTCGGGCGGCGTCAGCCCGAAGGATGCGGATGCCGCGTTCCGCGAGAAGGAAGCGCGTTACACCGAAGGCTGGTACGCGAGCATCACCTCGGATGCGTTTGGTTGAGTTGATATAAACAAGATCAGATAGTTAACAAGATCGTCGTCTTACCGTGAATGTGTAAGTCGCTGTGTCGCACCGGATTCCCATTCTGGATGCCACAGTAGCCCCGGCTGCATGCCATTCAACACCGGCGATACTCCTTGATCACCATAGCCAGTTCATCAGCGCGTTGCGAGCCGATCAGGATGCGCTTGCCATTGTGCAGTTCAAGCTGGACCCCGCGATCACCGATGATGTTATAGGCCCAGCCACTGCGGCCATACTTGATCCCCCAGCCACCGTACTCGGACAGTGGCTTGTAGGTGCGCGCCTCACAGGACTTGATCGTTGTATAAGGGATGAGCTTGCCATGCAGCGGGTAAAAGCGGATATACAGCCCCTCTGCACGCACTTCGGTAACAAGGCGCAGCGTGTAAAACAGGTAAATCATGCCGGCCGTAAACAGAATCACCGCGGCGCTGACCAGGATCAGCGTCGTATCCGATACAGGGCGATCGCCCCACGGTCTGCCGTACACAAGTTGCTCGATGAGGCCGTAACCAAACACAGCCAGCACGACAAGCATGGACAACATAAGCAGGATCCATAACCAGCGCTGGGTGAAACGTTGTTCTTCATGAAAGACTGCTGTCATTGTGCCCCCGGGGGCGTATCCCTGTACCCCGTATTCTTGTTATTGATCAAAGACCAGGCGCGTTACCTGGCAGGGTCAAGCAGCTCGCAATAGCGTTACGACACAGGTAAACAACCCGGAACATGTCGAACGTGCAAATTGCTTACTGCCGCTTTCCCCCAATGGTAATGCTCTCTGTCGCGAAATACTCGGCCGTTTCACGGGTTGAGGCATTGCCGCTTGCGGCGAAATAGTCAACCCGGTCGAGCACTTCAACGCCAGTGAACCCGGCTGCCCGAATGGCGGCGAGGTAATCATCCTCGTGCATGGCCCCGACAATACACTCCGCCCAGAGTTGTGGATTCGCTTTTGACTCGTCGAGTTGATCGAAGTGCTTGTGTATCACGATGTCCGAGATCTGGATCTGCCCGCGCGGCTTGAGCACACGGTGAATTTCGGAAAATGCCTTGTCCTTGTCCGGCACGAGATTCAGTACACCGTTACTGGTCACGACATCAACGCTGTTGTCCTCGAGTGGGATCTTCTCGGCATTGCCCATGAGTGGCACGACATTGCCGAGTTGCATTGCGTTCTTGTTGTTATGCAGCTTTTCATGCATGGCACGCGTCATATCCAGGCCATACACCCTGCCTTGCGGGCCGGTCAGCAGCGCGGCCAGCAATACGTCGGTGCCGGCACCGGCGCCGATATCAAGCACGGTATCACCCTCCTTGATCACATTGCCGCAAAACGGGTAGCCAACCCCGGCGAAGGATTCGAGCGCGGCCGGGATAATGCGGTCAAGCTGTTCCGCCGGGTAGCCGACATACTCGCATGCCTTGCGCCCAGTCGGAAAATGAAATTCCCGCTCCGGCTGGTTGGCTACACTTGTGTACATGAGTTTGACGGCATCGAAGATATGTTCTCTTTCAAACTTGACGATAGCAACCATGATGATTCCCTCCCGTCGAAATATGCTCAATACAAGTCAGTAATTTTCTTGATGCGGTTCTTCAGGCCATCCGGGGCGCTGACCACATCGAGCTTGCGCAGTTTGCCTTTCAGGCGTTTTTCAAACTCCATGCGCGTAAAGCAGGAACGGCAGGTATGCAGATGTGCTTCCATGGCCGTATGGTCATTGTGCTCCAGCTCGTTATCGAGATAATCGAGCACCAGGCGAATGGCCTCTTCGCACTCAAGTTGTCGGGGCGTATTGCTCATCACGTCATTCCTGCGGTTCGTTGTTGACCAGGCCGCGATCCACCGCGTGCTGCCACAACAGTTTTTGTAACTGGCCACGCGCACGCGCCAGCCGTGAACGTACCGTGCCAACCGGCACGTCCAGTGCCTCGCCGATTTCAGTGTAGGTCAAACCTTCCAGGTCGGACAGGATCACGACCAGGCGGAACGGTTCGGGTAATTCGGCCAGTGCAGCCTCGATATGTTCACCGAGCAGCTCGTCCATGAAGGTTTGCTCCGGGTTCCCCCACCACAGTAGAAACGGCTGGTGCAGGCGCTCGAAAATGGAAAATGCCGGTTCATTTCCGGCCGGCTCCTCGACATAGGCCTCGTGCCAGACCTTCGCCTGGGCCTTGCGTTGCTCGCTGATAAACAGGTTCGTCATGATGCGCAGCAACCAGGGCAGAAAACGCCCGGTATCGTGCAAGGTTTCGATGGCCGACCAGGCGCGGGTCACGGTATCGGCAACCAGGTCCTCGGCATTCACAGCATGGTGGGTCAGACGCAGGGCCGCTGCATACAGGCGATCGAGGTGCTGCTCGATGTGCGCTGTAAAAAAGGCACGGTCGGCCTGCGTTTCCGGCATGGGTACGGTTCCCTCCTGTTGTCTGCACGTGTATTGCATGCTGGTGCCTGTCCGGCAAGCCTCCTGGTTCCGGGCATATTTGCCCTGCTACAGGGGCATGACGCAAAAGGTGCCGAAACAGTTCCCGCCAGCGCGAAAAAATTATTTTTCTGGAATTTATACCTTTATACGCCTGCCCGCCAGCCCCGTTCGGGCTGGAACTGTTTGCACGCCGGTTGCGTCATTGAGGGTAACTGCCGGTGAAAACCGGGACAGCAACAATATCAACAAGATTAAGGAGTGATATCATGATTAAACGCATTAGTTATTTCAGTTATGGCGTGATTGCCTACGGGATATTTTTCCTGACGTTCCTGTATGCAATAGGTTTTGTCGGCAACCTTATCGTGCCGAAAACCCTCGACGGAGTCGCTACCACGCCGCTTGGTATTGCCTTGCTGGTGAATGTCGGCCTGCTGGGTCTGTTCGCCGTACAACACAGCGTCATGGCACGGCCGGCCTTCAAACGCTGGTGGACACGGTATGTGCCCAAACCGCTTGAACGCAGTACCTACACGCTGTTTTCCAGTCTTGCACTGATTGCCCTGTTCATATTCTGGCAACCACTGGGTGGCGTGGTCTGGCAGGTCAGCGACCCGCTGGCGCAGGGCATCCTGTATAGCGGGTTTGCCTTTGGCTGGTTGCTGGTGCTCGTAGCCACGTTCCTGATCAACCACTTCGACCTCTTTGGTCTGCGCCAGGTGTGGTTGTACCTGCTTGGCCGTGAATACACCCCGCTGCAGTTCAAGATGCCATGGTTGTACCGTTATGTGCGCCACCCGTTGTATGTTGGCTGGTTCTTCGCCTTCTGGGCGACGCCGACCATGACCGTGACGCATCTGTTGTTCGCGGTTGCCACTACAGCCTACATCCTGATCGCAATTCAGCTTGAGGAGCGTGACCTTGTTGCTGAACTGCCGGAGTACAAGGCGTACCGCAAGCGTGTGCCGATGCTGATCCCGCGCTTTGGCAAGCGCGCACCAGACACCGCTAACAGCGTAACCGGGCAGGCCTGAACGGTCCTGCTCGCCCTCACATGGAGGATATAGAGATGAACGCACCGCATACATTCAACCGTCACCTGTACTGGATCGATGACAACGACTTTTCCACGGTAAAATCACAGTTGCGCGACGCCGGCTACAGGCTTGCCGCGGCACTCAAGACACCGTGCGAAGTACTCAATGCCACCGGCAACAAACTTTACTATGCACGCCCTGCAGTGTGGAGCCGGTTGTGTGTCCGCCAGGGTTCTTGGTACCGCGAATCAGACAGGGCCGGCAAGACCATGCTCATGAGTAAAGAACGTCTACCGGGGTTCATGGATGCCTACCTCGATGCCACGCTGCGCGACAGCGATTTTAGCCCCGACACGCTTCCTGGTGCAGGTGAATTGCAAGAACTTGTTGAGTCCGATACATATCGTCAGCAGCGCCCGGATGAATGGGAACAAACCGGCATCAAGGACAGCCTCATGTTCAAGGCCTTTTTTACCGTCACCGGATTCTGGGGCCGGGGCGACAACCTGCGCAAGCACTGGCTGACGCATCGCGCCAACCATGCCAATTTCCTGGCACGGCAATTCACGACACGGCTTGATGACGAGGACGTGCCATACAGTATCTCAGAAAACAGCGGTGTCTGTTCGTCCTGTGTCGAGTTTTTCAACGTCACCGTGCCTGAGTCACGCAAGTTGGTGCGCGCCTGCCCCGGTTCGATAAGCTTTTCCAGTGTCGAACGCGATCACTACTACGACGTGCAGCCCGTTCAAATTCCCGTCACACACCTGACCGCTCACTGATAAACAAGGAGGCCGCTATGAAAACCACGCCCAACCTGATCATCCGCATGCGCAAAACCATCAGCCGGGAACTGCTGGAACAGCTAAAAACGTGGTTGCTGGCAAAACCCGGCATTATCGAGGTCATGGCCAACCTGGCTCTGCCTTACCTGGTACTGGTGCGCTACGAACCCAGGACAGTCAACTCACAAACCATCCTGCGCATCGTGCGCAAACAGGATGCCAGTGCCAGGATTATCGCGCTATAGATAACAAAAGCCCCTCCTGTACAGGAGGGGCTGCTTGTATAGTGATAATCGCTGGTTCTAGTCGATCACTTTCCCTATGACATGATCACGAGGCAGATAACCCCAGAACCGGCTGTCGTTACTGCTGTCCCGGTTGTCACCGAGCACGAACAACATATCTTGCGGGACAACTGTCGATTGCATAACCAGCGAATAATCCCGCAGCCGGTTAGCAGGATCGACATAGGGCTCAGCTACCAGTTTGCCGTTCACAACAAGTTCACCGCTTTCAATCACCAGCGTATCCCCGGCCAGGCCAACCACACGCTTCACATAGGCAACCGAGCGGTCTTGCGGGTAACTGAACACGATAATATCGCCCCGTTGTGGCCCTGAATTGCGATAGGCGAAGGTGCTGGCAACAATGATTTCACCTTCCACCAGGGTTGGCGCCATGCCGCTCGCTGCCATCTTGTAGGGGATATAGCCGAGCAGGCGGCCACGCGGATCGAGTGTGTCCGTACCGGACGGATTGGCGAAATATATTCCAATCACAGCCAACACTACAATAAAACTGGCGACAAGGATGATTTTGACAATGCGTAGTGTATTCACAATACAACTCGCGTAATTCAAACCAGCTTTTCATTATTGTATGCATTACCCGGTGAAACAACGGATTGATAATGCGCTCTATTTGACCGGCAGGGTTTGCAGGTAGGCTAGCAGGTCGATCTGCTCCTGTATGCTGAGCTTGTTATTCATATGCGGCATCGGGTCCCCCATGACGAAACCGCCCGGCTGGCCGTTGCGCAATTTGTGTAATGCCTCCCACGGGTTTCTCTGCGCCACCGTACCGATATACTCGGGACCATTATCATCCTTGAAATTGATTTCACGCCCATCACGGCCGTGGCACTCCTTGCACCATTTCCTGTAAATCGGCCTGCCGTTGTCCGCGTTACCCTGTGCACGCTTGCTGTTGCGGTCGATGTATTTGTCCATGTCGAGTTGGCCATTGGCGATGAATACCGCCAGCCGCTGCAGGCCGTAATCGAGCATCACCGTGTCGTATTGATGGCTGGCGTTTTTCAGGATCGCGACAATCCTGTCGGTGTTACGTCCTGTGGAGCGCCTGACACCCCGGATACCGGTGTAGTGACTGCCCTGCGCATAAGCGCCTGTCGCACCCTTGTAGTCCCAGCCGTGGCATTCCTTGCAACGCCAGGTAGCGGACCCCTGCTTCTTGCCCGCAGAAGGATAGGCCGGATGCGTCGTGGCAGGTTCACGCAGGTCATATTCTTCCCACCACTTGTCATACAGTCGTCCGCCCTCGGCGATCGTGGCCGGGTCATGCACATCCGGCGCGGCCTGCACTACCGGCAAGTAAAACATCACACTTGATAACGTAATCACATATAACAGGTATTTGTTCATAACAGCTCCCTTGTAGCCGGCGAACAACATGATGACAACATTAATTCTAGCCCTTTGTCTGATGACTGCAACACCGGCGGGCTACAGGTTTATCTTGAACGGCCACGCCGCCGGGTTTGCCAGTTGCGCATTTCGGTAATGACCTCCTGCATGGGCAGTTCCTCGCCACGGGCTTCCAGGCTTTCGGCCAGTGTGACGAGTGATGCGATATCCTCCACCGGTGACGGCTCGGCCGCCGGGCGCAGGGCCTTGTTCAGGCCGATCAGACCGCCGTGTTGCACCTTCATAAGCTTGCCGTGCGTGAAGCTGTCGCTATCCGGCGTATAGCTCAGGGCGAAGCGACCGGCCTCGATAAGTAATTCCAGGAGCGTGTTACAGCGATCGTAGGCGTCGAGATCACTACATAGCACACTGCAGCCCATCGGCGTGTGGCACAGGCTCGCATGCGGGCAGCCGAAACCACTTCCCATGACCGGTTTGCGAAAGGCGCAATGCGGTCCACTCATGTGATTCAGCCGAGGACGCGGACGAAATAAGGTGCCCAGACGACAAACAGCAGCAGCACACTGAGCAATTCAGCACGGATAATAGTACGGTAACGTTGCTTTATGTCATCGGCCTGGTCTGACATGTAAATCCTGCTCATGAGGACATCCAGCATGATGACAAAGACAAGGATGATGGAGAGCACCGGTGCAAACACATCCGGGAAAATCCCCCAGCCCTGCATGCGCACCTCATCATTCGTGGTGAAGACCGAGGCAAAAATACATACTGCAGCGCCCCCCACCAGCAGACTGCGCAATTCACCGAGTGTGACAAGGAATTGTTTGATCATTCTGACTATCCTGTGTGTTTACTTGTGTTGCTGGTAACAATAGGCCCAGCAGTTACCTGTGTGTTTTTCCAGGGCGAGCAGCAACAGTTCACTCGGCACCGCCTCGCTGTCATGCACACCATATATATAGAGTGCACCGCGGGCGATGGCAACCGTGCGACGCCAGTTCAGTCTATCGAGTCGCAGCGGCTCGCCGCAATGCGGGCAGGTGTGTTCGACCAGGGGTGAGTCCTGCCAGTCACGCCAGTTCGGCAGTTCCTGCTTGCAATGCAGGCAACGCGGGATACGTGCATTGTCAGCGGCAAACACCTGTGGTGTGTCATACCGCACAATAGCGATATGACAAAACTCGCTGCCGTCACCGGTCGGCTCGATAGTGATAAACGGGCTGCAGCCGAGAAAGCTAATGAGTTCAAGAAAGCGCTGGCCCGGCAAATAATGCTGCGCGCCGTGCCACTCGAAGCCGTCACCAACCAGCCCGATATCACGCAGCAACGCCAGTATGTCATCGACAGCCGGCAGGCTTGCCTGCGGGTCGCGGGGGGTAATAACGAGACAGTTATCCTGCATGGCTTGATTCTGGACTGCGTAACAGCGTTTAATGGGCGCACCATTATAAGGAGTTGAATAGATGCAGCAAGCGCACCGCGGGATCAGCTTTATCCTGCTATTGTGGTTATGGCTGTTTGGCCTGGCCGCGCAGGCCGAACCGCAAATCACCTTCCTGCCCGCCGCGCAGGAAACCAC
>JASFJH010000054.1:0-9356 GCA_050122215.1 Granulosicoccaceae bacterium
AACACCGGCAGCGGGCCGCTGCACATCCTGTGTTGCTGCAGCCCGGCCTACGCGCATGACGATACGGAACTGTTGTGAGCCGCCTGCTCCTGTTCAACAAACCCTACGGGGTGCTGTGCCAGTTTACCGATGCCGGGGAACGCGAAACCCTCGCCGATTATATTGATGTGCCGGGCGTGTACGCCGCCGGCCGCCTGGACCGCGACAGTGAGGGGCTCGTCGTGCTGACCGACGACGGCAAACTGCAGGCGCGGATCAGTTCGCCCAAATTCAAACTGCAGAAAACCTATCTCGTCCAGGTGGAGAACATCCCGGACGGGCAGGCCCTCGAACAACTGCGGCGCGGTGTACAACTCAAGGATGGCTTGACCCTGCCCGCCGAGGTACGCCTTGTTGACGAGCCTGATCTGTGGCCGCGGATCCCGCCGATCCGCGAACGGAAAAACATTCCAACGGCGTGGCTGGAACTGCGCATTCGCGAAGGCCGCAACCGGCAGGTACGACGCATGACGGCCGCCGTCGGCTATCCCACCCTGCGTCTGGTCAGGGTTGCCATCGGTGACTGGACACTCGATGGCCTTGAACCCGGCCAATGGCGCGAACTGCCTGCGCCATCGCGGTTGTGATACCCTCTCCCAGCATGAACTGGGCCCCACATGTTACCGTTGCCGCCATCATTGAACAGGACGCGCGTTATCTGATCGTCGAGGAAAACGATGCCGGCCAGCGCGTTTACAACCAGCCGGCCGGGCACCTGGAACAGGACGAAAGCCTGCTCGAGGCCGTGATACGCGAAGTATTCGAGGAAACTGCGCGGCGGTTTACCCCCGACAAACTGGTCGGCATTTATCAGTGGAAAAAACCGGGTACGGATATGAGTTTTCTGCGCGTGTGTTTCAGTGGCCAGGCGGGTCCACAACGTGAGGAGCAGGCGCTGGATGCGGATATTATCGCCACGCACTGGATGACCGTTGATGAACTTGCCGCCAACCCGGCAGCCCTGCGCAGCCCGATGGTACTGCAGTGCATTGCCGACTACCGGCAGGGGCAACAGTACCCGCTCGACATCCTCCAGGCCGTGTAGCTGTTTTAATTAGTGTTTATCTTTGAGCCCCACTACTCATCATGAAAGCACCTGAACACACCCGCGTGATTATCGGTATCTCCGGTGGCGTTGATTCGTCCGTGGCGGCGCTGTTGTTAAAACAACAGGGCTACCAGGTTGAAGGACTGTTCATGAAGAACTGGGAAGAGGATGACACGGCCGAACATTGCAGCGCCGAAGAGGACCTGCGCGATGCACGCAGCGTCTGTGAACAACTCGACATTCCGTTACACACGATCAATTTTTCCGCCGAGTACTGGGAGCGGGTCTTTACGCACTTTCTCGACGAATACCGCGCCGGCCGCACGCCGAACCCGGATATCCTGTGCAACCGCGAGATAAAATTCCGCGCCTTTCTCGATCATGCCCTGCAACAGGGCGCCGATTATATTGCTACCGGGCACTATGCGCGGCGTGAAACGCGAAACCATGAACATTACCTGTGCACGGCACACGATCAGAACAAGGATCAGACCTACTTTTTATATTTGCTCGGTCAACACGCCCTGCAGCACTCGCTGTTCCCGCTCGGTGAGCTGGACAAATCCGAAGTACGCAGAATTGCCGAACAACATGGCTTCGTCAATGCCGGCAAGAAAGACAGCACCGGGATTTGTTTTATCGGCGAGCGCAACTTCCGCGAATTCCTGTCACGTTACCTGCCGGCCCGGCCCGGCAAGATCGTGACTGAAGAGGGCACGGAAATCGGCATCCATGAAGGGCTCATGTATTACACGCTCGGGCAACGCCAGGGCCTGGGCATTGGTGGCCGGCAGGATGCCTCCGGCAAACCCTGGTTTGTTGCCGAAAAAGACCTCGAGCATAACCAACTCATTGTGGTACAGGGTGGCGACCATCCCTTGTTATTCAAGACCTCGTTACGGGCTTCACAACTGCACTGGGTCAGCGGTCATGCACCTGCACTGCCGCTACATTGTCGTGCCAAGACCCGTTATCGTCAGCCAGCGCAGGCCTGCACAGTTCAAGGCAATGGCGACGATGAACTGATCGTGCATTTCGACGAACCGCAACGCGCCATGACACCGGGCCAGTCTGTCGTATTCTATCTCGATACGGACTGCCTGGGTGGCGGCATCATCAACGAAGCATTCAACCAACAATTATGAGCAAAACCATAACAGACAAAGTCATCGCCTTTGCCGGCATCCTGCAGGCTACCCATTGCGTCAAGGACATCGCCAGAACCGGGCGCACCGATAACGATGCACTGCGGGCAAGCATAGAAAGTCTTTTTGTCATCGACGCGGAGAAGACCGAGGATGTCTACGGTGGCCTGCATGGCTTGCGCTATGGCATCGGGCAAGGCGCAAAATTGTTTGCCAGCGACAACAAGCAAATCGACATGGAAAGCATGCAATACACGATTGCCGCCATACAGCTCGAACGTAAACTGGCCCGTCAACCGCAGATGCTGGCGCAAATTGCTGATGGCATTGAACGCGCGCGACAACAGGCAGCGGTCTTTACCACAACGCATGAGAACGTGATTGCCAATCTTGCCGGACTGTACTCGGACACCATCAGCACATTGAAACCACGTATTCTCGTCAATGGCGATCCGACCTGGCTAAATGACACACAAAATGTACAGAAAATCCGCGCCCTGCTGCTCGCCGCGCTGCGTTCCGCTGTATTGTGGCGTCAAAGCGGAGGAACCCGACTGCAATTGTTGTTTTCGCGCAAAAAGTATCTTGCTGAATTTCAGAGACTTTTCAACAGCCTGAACATACACTGACATTACCTGTCCAAATAAATAAGGTATTCATGGCAAAGCTGGACTAGACTTGTATTAACAAACAGGTACAGGGGTACCAGGCAAGCAGCAACAATCAGGCAAACAGGAGGATGTATCATGAGAAGACTCTACTTTCTTATTCCCAACATCCCGAGTGCCAGACAAATCGTTGATGAATTGTTACTCGCGAGAGTCGACGCTCGACATATTCATGTCATTAGCCGGGACGACAGCCAGGTTGTTCGTGCCGAGTTACCCGAAGCGACCCTGCTGGAAAAAACCGACATCATACCTGCGTTCGAACGGGGCATTGTTGCCGGTTTTGGTGTCGGTCTGTTGTGCGGCGGCCTGGCAATCATGTTTCCACCTGCTGGTCTCGATCTCGGTGGTGGCTCGTTCCTGGCTATCACACTGGCCGGTACTGCATTCGGTGCCTGGAGTTCGAGCATGATCGGTGTGTCACTGCATAATTCACAATTGAAACGCTTTGAGCCCGCAATCGAAGCCGGTTCCTTACTCATGATGGTGGATGTCCCGAAAAAACGCGCCAGTGAGATCAATCAACTGGTCAGTCGCCACCATCCCGAAGCGCATGCTGAAGGCGTGGAACCGACCATGCCGGCCTTCCCGTAGCAACACAACCGGTCAAAACCCAAAACGCCCTGAAATGATTCAGGGCGTTTTTTTTGAGGTGATGGCAATCAGGCAACTTCAACCCGGATCGTCTTATCAGCGACATCCCTGTATTCGGCGATTTCGTGGAAATTGAGGTAGCGGTAGATCTCGTCCGCGAGTGGCTGCAAGCCCTGTACATATTGCATGTATTCCTCAACCGTCGGGATACGTGCCAGTGCCGCACAGACTGCGGCCAGTTCTGCCGAACCCAGGTAGACATTCGCGTCCTTGCCCATGCGGTTCGGGAAGTTACGCGTCGAGGTTGACATGACGGTTGCACCATCGGCAACACGGGCCTGGTTACCCATGCACAACGAACATCCCGGCACCTCGGTACGCGCCCCGGCCTTGCCAAAGATCGAGTAATAGCCTTCTTCCGTAAGCTGGTGTTCATCCATACGTGTCGGTGGCACGATCCACAAACGCGTCGGCACATTGGCAACATTTTCCAGCACTTTGCCCGCAGCACGGTAATGACCAATGTTGGTCATGCACGAACCGATAAACACTTCATCAACCTTGTCGCCGGCCACTTCAGACAACGGCTTGATGTCGTCCGGATCATTCGGGCAGGCCAGTAACGGTTCCTTGATCTCGTTCAGATCGATCTCAATAATTTCTGCATACTCGGCATCAGCATCCGCTTGCATAAGCTGCGGATCATCGAGCCAGGCCTGCATCGCATCAATACGGCGTTGCAGGGTGCGCTTGTCCTCATAGCCGTTGGCGATCATCCATTTCAGCAAGGTGATGTTCGATTCGAGGAACTCGATAATGGGTTCCTTGTTGAGACGAACGGTACACCCCCCTGCCGAACGCTCTGCCGAGGCATCCGAGAATTCAAACGCCTGTTCGACCTTGAGATCCGGCAGGCCCTCAATCTCGAGAATACGACCGGAGAAGACATTCTTCTTGCCCTGCTTCTCGACAGTGAGCAACCCTTTCTGGATCGCCACATATGGTATCGCATTGACGAGATCACGCAGGGTAATGCCCGGCTGCATCTCGCCCTTGAAGCGCACGAGCACAGACTCGGGCATATCCAGCGGCATCACACCGAGCGCGGCGGCAAAGGCCACCAGGCCGGAACCCGCCGGGAAACTGATACCGATCGGGAAACGCGTATGCGAATCACCACCGGTACCGACGGTGTCGGGTAATATCATGCGGTTCAGCCAGGAGTGGATCACACCATCACCCGGGCGCAGTGACACACCGCCACGGTTCTGGATGAACTCGGGCAGTTCATGCTGCAAATTGATATCGACCGGTTTCGGGTAGGCTGCGGTATGGCAGAAACTCTGCATGACGAGATCAGCGGAAAAGCCGAGGCAGGCGAGTTCTTTCAATTCATCGCGCGTCATCGCGCCGGTGGTATCCTGCGAACCTACCGTGGTCATGCGCGGTTCGCAATAGGTACCCGGACGAACCCCTTCCACGCCACAGGCATGGCCCACCATCTTTTGTGCCAGCGTGTAACCCTTTGCTGTCTCGGCTGGGGCGACCGGGCGTGTGAATACGTCAGACGGCTCAAGGCCGAGGTCCTCACGCGTTCGATCCGTGAGTGAGCGGCCAATAATAAGCGGAATACGACCACCGGCACGCATTTCATCCGCCATCGTGCTTGGTTTCAGGGCAAATGTCGCAATCACCTCACCGGCTTCATTGGTCACCTCACCCTTGTATGGATAAATCGTGATCACATCACCGGTTTGCATAGTCGACACATCGCATTCGATGGGCAGTGCACCGGAGTCTTCCGCCGTGTTGAAGAAAATCGGCGCGATCTTGCCACCGAGCACGACGCCGCCCTGGCGTTTGTTCGGCACATACGGAATATCTTTACCCATGTGCCATAGCACCGAGTTGATCGCCGATTTTCGCGAGGAACCCGTACCGACGACGTCACCGACATAGGCGAGCGGATGGCCCTTTTCCTTGAGTTCATCGATGATGCCAAGCGCATTCGGCATCTTGTTGATGAGCATGGCTTTCGCATGCAGCGGGATATCCGGACGGCTCCAGGCCTCCGAGGCCGGTGACAGATCATCGGTATTGGTTTCACCCGCTACCTTGAAGACGGTGACGGTGATTGATTCGGCCAGCGGCTCACGTTTCGTGAACCATTCCGCCGCCGCCCAGCTGTCGATGACCTGCTTGGCCCAGTTGTTCGTTTTCGCCTTGTGGATGACATCATGGTAGGCATCGAAAATAAGCAATGTACGTGACAGCGCCTTCGCCGCAAGAGGTGCCAGATCTTCATCTTCGAGCAATTCGACCAGCGGCGCGATATTGTAGCCCCCCAGCATCGTGCCGAGCAGTTCGGTGGCACGCTTGCGGTCGATAAGCGGGCTGCTGGCTTCGCTCCGCGCCACGGCGGCAAGGAAACCGGCCTTGACATAGGCCGCCTGATCCACACCTGGTGGCACACGGTGAATAAACAGCTCGAGCAGGGCCTCTGTTTCCCCGGCGGGCGGGTTTTTCAGCAATTCAACCAGATCGGCGGTTTGCTGGGCATCAAGTGGCAGCGGCGGCAGGCCTTCGGCCGCGCGCTCCTCGACATGTTTTCTATAGTTCTCGAGCACGGTTACACCCTATAACATCTGAATTCTTTGAATGCCGGGTGTCCCCACCCGGCGCAACAGGGTGCATATTCTAGCGCAGCTGGCTGGCAAACACAGTGCGCCGGCAGCTTCTTTTTAGTACGGATTTATGTCGCGCCCGGCGAGCAGGAAGAAGATTTGATAGGAAAATGTGCTTTTTTTCCAGCCAGATATTATAAACAACTTTATGTAATTGCCTTATCTATTTGAATAATAAAAAGTAAATACTAATATTCATAAACAACCTCAAGATGTGCGCGTGTTCACAGTTTGCCGCGACGGGTTGTGGAAGACTGATTATCCAAAGAAAGCCTGGTGCCTGCTGGATAAACGGCCCTGACAAGGAGGGCGACATGGACACAACATTGGCATTTGTCGTTAGTTTCGGCCTGGCTGTAACAGGTCAGATGGCCCAGAATGGCGAACAACTGCAAAACGCCGCTATGCAGCGCCAGGCCACTACTGCACAGTCACAACAGCGCGTTGCACAAACGCAAAAGCGCATTGCCCTGACCAACGAGTGGTCACGCCAGATGCGCCAGGGTGGCCTGCAACAGCGTTGAACGCATACGGATAACAACAATGCCAGGGATCCTGGCAATTAGTCCAGCTATTAGCCCCTGTCCGGTTTTATACCTGCAGGGGCTTTTCTTTTGTGCATGGCATTTTCCGCCCTGAATTGGCACAATGCGCGTCTGGCAGCGGTCTTCCTGGAATGACCGTAACAAGTTGACTCCTTTTGAAAAAAGACGAAAAAACCGCATGGAACTGACCGCGCTTACCGCCGTATCCCCTATCGATGGCCGATATGGCAGCAAAACAACTGATCTGCGTCCCATCTTCAGTGAATTTGGCCTGATCAAGCACCGTGTCATCGTCGAGGTGCGCTGGCTGCAAATGCTGGCCGGGCACGAGGGGATCCCCGAAGTGCCGATGCTGAGCACCGGGGCAAATGCCGCTCTCGACGCGATTATTGATGAATTCAGTAGCAATGATGCGCAACGCGTCAAGGACATCGAGCGCACCACGAATCATGACGTCAAGGCGGTCGAGTATTTCCTCAAGGAAAAGATTACCGGCCAGGCCGAGCTCGAGGCGATCAGCGAGTTTTTCCATTTCGCCTGCACCTCCGAGGACATTAACAACCTCGCCTATGCGCTCATGCTCAAGGCGGCCCGCGAAACGGTTCTCTTGCCGGAGATGGATGCCCTGATTACTGCGCTCACGGGTTTGGCGCACGAACACGCCGAATTACCGATGCTGTCTCGCACGCACGGCCAACCCGCCTCGCCAACCACGCTCGGCAAGGAAATGGCCAATGTCGCCAAACGCCTGCAGCGACAGCGTCAGCAACTGGCCGCGGTTGAACTGCTCGGCAAGATAAATGGCGCCGTCGGCAACTACAATGCCCACCTCGCCGCTTACCCGGAACTGGACTGGGCCGCTATTGCCGAAAAATTTGTGGTCGGCCTCGGACTGGCCTGGAATCCCTATACGACCCAGATCGAGCCGCATGACTATATCGCCGAATATTTCGATGCGGTAACACGTTTCAATACTGTGCTGCTCGATTTTGACCGTGATATCTGGGCCTATATCTCGATCGGTTACTTCAAGCAAAAGACTGTCGCCGGAGAAGTCGGCTCCTCGACCATGCCGCACAAGGTCAATCCGATCGATTTCGAAAACTCCGAGGGTAACCTCGGCCTCGCCAATGCCGTGTTCACTCACCTCGGCCAGAAACTGCCCATATCGCGCTGGCAGCGTGATTTGTCGGATTCCACGGCCCTGCGTAACCTCGGCGTCGGTGTTGCGCACAGCCTGATTGCCTACCAGTCGACCATGAAAGGGATCGGTAAACTCGACGTCGACCCTGCCCGGCTGGCTGCCGATCTTGACGCCAACTGGGAAGTCCTCGCCGAGCCGATCCAGACCGTGATGCGCCGCTACGGTATCGAGAAACCGTATGAAAAGCTCAAGGAGCTGACACGCGGCAAGCGTATTGATGCCGCCGCGTTACAGGCCTTTATCGATAGCCTGGACTTGCCGGATGAGGCCAGACAACGCCTGAAGGCCATGATACCGGCCAGCTATACAGGCAATGCCGCCGAGCAGGCCCGCAACGCCTGAACCGTCCAGCGGGAGGAGGGAATGCCTGATTTTGTGAACCAGATCACAGAGTTTGTCACCCGCATGGGTAAGATTGGTTGCAGGCAGCGCTTGCAGGTGGCAACCCCTTCCTACCCCCACACAGCGGCTTGCAAGTTGGCTACCCACTCCGCCCGGACTGTTACCCCCACCCCGACAGTCCGGGTTTATTTTTGCCCGGCGTCAGTCCTGCGCACGGAAAATCCCTGATGCACTGGCCAGCCAATATTCTCGGCGGTATGGACGTTGCACAGTTCCTGGCCGAATACTGGCAAAAACGCCCCTTGCTGATCCGCCAGGCCGTACCCGGTTTTCGCGACCCCCTCGACCCGAATGAACTCGCCGGCCTGGCCTGCGAGGACGAGATCGCCTCGCGGATCGTGGTGGAATCAGCGGGTGACACGCCATGGCAGGTCCGGCACGGGCCATTTGATGAAGCCATCTTCGCCGAGGTGCCCGCCAGTCACTGGAGCCTGCTCGTGCAGGATGTGAACCGCTACGTACCTGCGCTGGCGCGTCTGCTCGACCGGTTTGCTTTCGTCCCTGACTGGCGGATTGATGACGTCATGGTCAGTTATGCACCGGAGCAGGGCTCGGTCGGGCCGCACATCGATAACTATGACGTCTTCCTGCTGCAAGGCATGGGTGCACGGCGCTGGCAAATCAACCGCCAGCCGGTCAGCGATGAAGACCTGATTGCCGGGCTCGACCTGCGCATCCTGAAACACTTCGCGGCCGAACAGGAATGGGTACTCGAAGCAGGTGATATGCTGTACCTGCCGCCCGGTGTCCAGCATTACGGCGTCGCACTGGAAGACTGCCTGACCTACTCGATCGGCTTTCGCGCCCCGGATCGCAACGAATTGCTCAGTGACCTGGCCCACTGGCTGACTGAACAGGCGGATATCGCCGCACCGCGCTATGCGGATCCGGATTTGCATCGGCCGCAACACCCGGGGGAAATCAGCGCGGACAGCCTGCAACAGGTGCGGCAACTGCTGGCCGTCAATGAACTCACTGCGCAGCAACTCGCTAACTGGTTTGGTGGCTACGCCACCGGCAATGTACC
>JASFJH010000055.1:0-9307 GCA_050122215.1 Granulosicoccaceae bacterium
GGTGCGTAGCATGTCAATTTGCAGCCGTGTGTCGACTGTCCTGCGTTTATTCTATCTGAACGATATAACAAATTAGAGCCTTTATTACGGTCGGGGTTCCCGGCACGGGCGGCAGGCGAGTAAAACTTCCATGGTGCTGTTTTATCTATATAATGCTGAAAAAACATATATAAGCGATGAGGAGAACAACATGCAGTCTGCATATCAGTATGTGTAGCCTGCATGGCATTATCTATGGGTGGGGCGAGCCGACAGCGTCCGTTTCTGAAATGGGCGGGCAACAAGTACCGTATTATGGAACGTATCCTGCCGCGCCTGCCGCAGGGGCGGCGCCTGATCGAGCCATTTGCCGGTTCCTGCGCGGTGTTCCTGAGTACCTCGTATCGCCTGAATGTACTCAATGATGCGAACGCGGATCTGATCAACCTCTACACTGTACTGCAGGATGAGGGGCATGCCTTTATCGATGCCCTGCAGGGCTATTTCACACCGCGTTATAACAACGAAACCACCTACTACCGCCTGCGCAAGCAATTCAATACAACGGACGATCCGTGGCTGAAGGCCGCGCTGTTTGTGTACCTGAACCGTCATGGTTACAACGGCCTGTGTCGTTACAATGCGGGTGGCGGCTTCAATGTACCGTTTGGCCGTTACAAGCGGCCGTACTATCCGGTCCGCGAATTGCGCGAGTTTCATACGCGCAGCAAGCAGGCGCGGTTTACCAATGAATCGTTTCTTGATGCGATGAAAAAGGCGCGCCGTGGCGACGTTGTGTACTGCGACCCGCCCTATGTACCTCTGAGCCGCACCGCGAGTTTTACCGCCTACAGTGCCGGGGGCTTTGGTGAAGCCGAGCAGACCGCCCTGGCCGAACAGGCGATGCGCCTGGCCGCACGCGGCGTGACCGTAGTGATCTCGAATCACGATACGCCGTTTACCCGTGAGGTGTATCAAACCGCAGACTGCGAACGATTCCCGGTGCGCCGCAGCATCAGTTGTAACGGGGCGCAGCGCGGTATGGCCGCCGAGATCCTGGCGCTGTTCAGCGCCTCGGCATAACTTTCCCGGTTGCTGGTTTTCATTGCCGGCCGGGCTTGCACTATACTGGCGCCGGTTTTTACCATCCTGATAACCCGGACTGCTTCATGGTTCACGCGATCTGTTTTGACCTGTTCCATACCCTGGTCGATGTCGGCCAGGCCCCCGGTATACCGGGGCGCTATACGGCCGATATCCTCGGCCTGGATCGTGAGGCCTGGAATGCGGCATGTTTCAGCGACGTGCATGATATCTGCCGGCCAACCGATCACCGCGAGGTAGTGCGCAAGATGGCACACAGCCTGGATCCGTCTATTCCGGTTGACCTGATCCGGCAGGCCGCCGATGAACGCAAGGCGCGGTTTGATTATACGTTGCGCCATGTCGACCGGCAGGTCATCGAGGTGTTACAGGGCCTGCGCGACCGTGGCCTGAAGCTGGCCCTGGTGTCGAATGCCTCGACCGGCGAGGTCGACAGCTGGCCAGCCTCACCGCTGGCAGCGATGTTTGATGCGGCCGTGTTCAGCTGCGAATGTGGCCACGCCAAGCCCGAGGCGCCGATCTACGAGCGCGCCTTGCAACAACTGGGCAGCGAAGCAGGCCGTACCCTGTTTGTCGGCGACGGTGGCAGCAATGAACATGCCGGTGCGGCGCAGGCCGGCCTGATCCCGGTCATGTTGACGCGGTTTATCCGCGAGCGTTATCCGGAACACAAACTGGCCGAGCGGGCCCGGCATGTGCAGGCCCGGATCCACGAGCTGGCAGAACTGCATGAACTGCTGGATCGTTACCACGCAACCGAATGAGGAACACCCATGACTGCCGAACGCCCGCCGTTTACCACTGCCATCCCCAAACAGCGTTACCGCTGGCGCGGCTATGAACTGGTCGTGCTCGGCGAGATCGAGAACAATGGCCCGGAGAAATACCGCTATATCCTCGCCGTGGTTGCCCCGGGGCAACAACAGCCGGATATGTATTTCAGTGTTGAGCAGAGCCGTCGTGCCGACCGTGATGAGGGCATGTGGAGCCTGTGGCGACACGACGAAGACGGCAAACAGTTGCAGGCACGCGACGACGGTTTCGCGGACATCGAGATGCTGCTCGAAGTGGCCAGCAAGGTGATTGCCGGCCGCTACCAGCTCGAAGGCAAGCCTCTGCCAGTGTGACCGGCAGGGCCCGGAACTGACCTTCTGCGTCAGGTTCGTGACAACGAGACGGGCTTAAATCTTGTTTGTAACATTTTGATAAATATAAAAATACAGTCTTTGGCACAGATCTTGTTCTCTTCACAGGGCGATCCGGCGGCGCTGTCCCGTTGCAATGAATGGAGACTGTTATGGAACAAGAAAAACACGAAAAATACGAAACGCCCGGTGCCACTGTGATCCCGTTTCCCCGTAAAGATATGATGGCCTCTTTTCCCAACGCCAGCAGCGGCCAGGAAGAGGCCGGGATGCAATACCTGATCGGTCTCATGTATGAATACGGGCGGGGGGTAAAGCCGAACCTGGCCGAGGCGATTGCCTGGTACCGGCGTGCGGCTACAGCCGGGCTGGCGCATGCACAGAACAGCCTGGGGTTTTTGTATACGCTCGGCCAGGGTGTCGCACGCAACGATGAACAGGCCTGTAAATGGTTCTCACTGGCCGCAGAACAGGGCCATGCGGGTGCCCAGTTGAATCTGGGCCTGCTGTACTGCTCCGGCCGGGGCGGGACCACGGATCAAGACACCGGCGTGTACTGGTTTCACCAGGCGGCCAGGGCAGGCAGCCGCCAGGCACGGGAACTGCTCGCCCAGGCCTACGAGCAAGGCTGGTATGGCCTGACGAAGAATGCCGAGCAGGCTGCCTACTGGTCCGATCTTGCCTCGCATGCCTGACCGCCACGACCGCGCGTGATGCTCGACAGGCCTGTCCGGCCTGTGCTACTTTCCCTCGCCCTCGATCCCGGTATGAAGCCGGGGTGTTTGTTACAGTCCAGGTTTCCTTACACAGTGAAGGGGCAAGGTCACAGCAGGGAGAATCTGCCATGCCGTATTTCGTTTTTCATAAGACCGAGAAAAAGCTCGAGCTGCAAAGTCGCCATGACAGCTATCGTGATGCCAAACAGGAAGTGAAGGCCCTGCGCCAGGCCAACCCGGACGAGGATATCAACAACTTCCGCCTCGTATATGCCGACAATGAAAAACAGGGCAGGATACTGCTCACGACCAAGCGTGAGTCATCGCCCATCGAAGAATGGGAAGTCTGAGCAAAAGAGCATCAACCTGCAAAGGCCTGCTGTGAGGATGTGCGCATCGCCCGCGGGTTGAGTTGTTGCCAGGCCATAGCGTCCAGCAGTTCAACGCGACCATCGGCATACTCGACGACAATGCCGCCGGTACCAAGACCGATGACTTCAACTTCTTCACCCGATCGTGTGCTATAGAGACCACCGATACTCGGTTGCGCGTGCTGCATGGCCCACCCCCTCTTATTGTTGATCCACCGTAACCAGTTCAGCATGAAGCCCCGAGGCTGTCTAATATGTTTGACTTATCAAGCTGACAGCAGCGATTAGAAAATAATATTTCATCATTCACTTATTCATACGACAAATCAGTCTGTTTGCGCCATTTCGTAAAAAACCGTATCAAGAAGTTTATGCAAGTTCGTGCCGATTAGTTTTGATGCGAACAGCACTGTTTGAACGGGGGCATTGAACGCGAGACAGTGTTGTGTTGTTGGCGCAAACAACGGCCGGTTATTTCCGCAGGGCTATTACGGCAGGGCCGATTATCAGGCGACCAGAGGGTCGATTTTTGCATGCTGCAGGGACAATTGTGTCCTGATGCGTTCTGCCACCGCGGGTGGTGCAGCGATGAATGCCTGGTAACCTGACAGGTCTTCATGTGCCGCGCGGATGTGCGCGATCGCCGTGCCGATATTCTGCACGGGCAGGGCCGTGTAGTGCACATTGTCGATGGCGTCATCAATGGCACGACAGTAACCATCGGCGTACATGTCGTGCTCACCCGGTACGATCCAGTACAGGTAAACCGGTGCTTGCCACTCCAGTGACAGGCAATGCTCGATCAGGCTGCGCACCGGGCCAAAACCGACTTCCCAGGCGATAAAAACCAGTGGCGAGACATGCTGATCATCGAGAGTGAAATCCCCGCAGGGACCTTCAACGTCGATGGCTGTCGATGTTTTCAGGTATTCAAACATGTAGTCGGTAAAACAATCTGCACTGTCGCGGTAAATATGAAACTCAAGATGCATACCGTCACAGGGGCAACTTGCAATAGGCAGTTCCCGTTGCAGACCGTTGGGCAGAATCAGCCGCGCATGCTGGCCGGCAATGAATCGCAGGGTCTTGCTGCGTGAGGTGCGCAGTTGCAGGATGAGGGTGTTGTCGCTGACCGCTTCAATACGGCGTACCCTTGCCGTGAGTTTCTGCAGCGGGATGTCTTTCCCGCTGTGGGCCGTGTCTGTTTCAATTTGCACATCACTTGTTGCGGCACAGCTGCATAGCAGAATCGTATTGCGCTCCCTCAGATTGGCAGGGATTATAAAATCATGTGGGCGAATGGTTCTGACCTTGCCGCTTAGCAGGCGTGCCTGGCAGCGGCCACAGCTACCGTTACTGCAGCCATAGTCCGGACTCAGGCCAGCGCGCAGTGCCGCCTCGAGCAGGCTTTCATTGTCGTTGCTGTCAAAGCTGACGGCCTCGGGTACGAGGCTAACCTTGAATGCCATGAGATCGTTCCCTCACATGCTTGTTTGACTATGGCAGAGCACGGCATAATCACAAGCTGGTATTTGTAAACAAACGTAAGAGACCATGTTAGAACGTATCCGCGATTTTTTCCGGGAAAACCTTGTGCCGGGGGAGGCGGAAAGGGATCAAACGCATGCCCTGCAGCTTGCCACCACGGCCTTGTTGTTCGAGTTGGCCCGCGCCGATGATCGCATTGACGATCGTGAGCGTGAGACATTGTACGCCGCGGTGGCCAGGACCTTCTCACTGGACGTGGCGGAAACCCGGGCACTGCTGGAACTCGCGGAGACCTCCTCGCAACAGGCGACGTGCCTGTATGAGTTCACCCGCCTGATAAATGACCATTACGAGCAGGCGCAAAAGCGCCAGATCATCACCATGTTATGGCAACTGGCCTACAGCGATGGTGCCCTGGACCGCTACGAAGAGCATTATATTCGTCGCGTTGCAGACCTGCTGTATATACCCCACAAGGACTTTATTGCGACCAAGCACGCACTGCTGGAGGCGATGACCGCAGACTAGTAGAGACCCCGGGGGTAATAAAAAAAGGGGGGCATCAAGCCCCCCCTTTTCATGTTCAGCGCAGCTCTCAGACCATATCTTTGAGTGCTTTCAGCGCAGTCAGTTTGACCACGTTGCGGGCCGGCTTGGCCTTGAACATCATTTCTTCACCGGTGAACGGGTTGACGCCCTTGCGCGCCTTGGTGGCAGGCTTACGCACGACGCGGATCTTGGCGAGCCCCGGAATGGTGAATACGCCCGGACCACGACGACCGAGGTCCTTTTTGATCATGCCGGACATTTCGTCGAATACGGCAACAACGTCTTTACGGGTAAGGCCGGTGTTCTCGGCAATTTCGCGAAGAATTTCAGTCTTCGTTCTTGGTTTCTTGGCAGCCATCAGTTACTCCTGCAAGTCGAGATTACTTAACGCTATGCTGTTAGCGTTATCATAGTTTTTGGTTTTCATGTGTGCGTATAAGATATCACATAAACCATATGTGAATGCAAGTAAAAACGCTTTATTAAATTCATTTTACAGCTAAATAATAGGCTTATATGACTACGTGGCAGGATTTGTTGACGACAAAAAGTCTTGACAGCAAATTATTTTTCTTGTTTCGTGTTGCGCCGGCTGAGTTGTTCGAGCAGTCCATCAACGCCATTGCGACGAATCTGGCTGGCAAAGTTGCTGCGATAATTGGTGACCAGGCTGACGCCATCGATGCTGACATCCTGAACCAGCCATTGTTGCTCGTTCCGGTACAGATCGTAATGGATCGGGATCGCCTGGCCAGTGCTGGTTTCGATCTCGGTGCGTACAGTCACCTCGGTCGCGCCGGGTTTGCTGTGCAGCGGCAGGTAGCGGATGGTCTGGTTACTGTATTCGAGCAGCGCGGTTGAATAGGTACGTATGATCAGGTTACGGAACTCAGTGACGAAACGTTCGCGCTGCTCGTTATTGGTGCGCCGCCAGTGCTTGCCCAGCACCCACCGCGACATCTTCTCGAAATCGATATGCGGGATAAGCAACTCGTCCAGTACCAGGTAAAGATGCGCCGGATCCAGGTCGATTTGCTGGCGTTCAGAATGAATACGACTCATGATCTGGTCCGAGGCCTGGCGAACCAGCTGTTGCGGGTTATCACTGGTCTGCGCCCATGTTTGCCCGGGCGCAAGCAGCGAGGCAAACAGGCAGAACAGTGCAATATTCATCCAGGCAGGCAAAGGCATTGATTTCTCCTCGGGGACAGTTGCGGCATATTCTAGCCGGATGGCCGGTTTATCATAGTCGGCAAAGGCGGTATCTGGTGTAAGAAATGGCTGACAGGATATGCCATTTTTCGTGTGAATTGACTTCAACTTCGCCGGAAACGTGTTATCTTTTTATAAAGAAATATGTTAAAAAACCTCTATAAAATTCTGTTATTTATACTATTTGAGATGGAATATCCCGGGGTGTACGGGAAAATCACCGGTACGATGCCTTTCGGCTGGTGTAAAGTGGTGTGATGTTTTGTGAACAAAGCCACACCGGGGAAAATGGATAACTTGTATATCTGACGAGTTAGACATTGCCACTCGCTACCCCGCGAAAATTGCACAGGAACAGGATGCATGGGTGCAGTAATAAAGAAAGAAGATATGATTGAAGGCTTGCGCAGTCTTGTGCCGATCAGCGCCTTGCCGGATGAAAAATTTGAGGCGTTACTCGAGCACTTGCAGATCGAGCAAGCGGCTCCGGGTGCAGCCCTGTTTAATGAAGGCGATATGGATAACCGGGCAGTTTACCTGTTATCCGGTAAGGTCGATATGCTGTCCGGCAAGAGTTTTATCGAGTCTGTCATGGGTGGCAGCAGTGCCGCGCGCTACCCGCTTGCCCACCACACTCCCCGTCAGTTGACAGCACGCGCCAGGGGCGGAACCGTCACCTTCGTACGTATCGATACACAGCTGCTGGATCAGCTCCTGACCACCAGGCAGAGCGAAACCTATGAAGTCACTGATGAACTGGACGAAGATGACTGGATGGCCCAGTTGCTGCAGTCTGATGCCTTCGTCAATTTGCCCGCCAGTAACATCCAGGCCATGTTCATGCAGCTCGAAGAGGTGCCGGTCAAGAGCGGCCACACGGTAGTCAGGGAAGGCGATGAAGGTGACTATTTCTATATCGTACGCCAGGGGCGCTGCAAGGTTACCGCTACCGAACCGTCCGGCAAGACCAAGGTAGTCGCCGAGCTGGGGCCGGCGGACAGCTTTGGTGAAGAGGCACTGATCTCGGGTGAGCGACGCAATGCCACGATTACCATGATCACCGATGGCCTCCTCATGCGTCTGCCACAGGAAAGTTTTGATCAGCTTATGAAAGCGCCACTCATCAACTGGGTGGATTTAGATGAGGCCAGTGAGATCGTCAAACAGGGCGGGATGTGGCTGGATGTCCGCCTGCCCAATGAACATACCCGGGGCAGTATTGCCGGCAGCAAGAACCTGCCGCTGTCCGTGTTGCGTAGCAACATCGATCGGCTCGATACGTCACGCAAGTATGTCACCTATTGCGATAACGGCACACGCAGTTCGGTAGCCGCCTTCCTGCTTAGCCAGCGTGGTGTGGATGCCTATGTGCTGGCAGGCGGTTATAGCGGTGAAGAGCGCGAGAAAGTAGAAATCGTCGAGGAAAGCAAGTCTGACAAGGCGGTGATCGATTTCAGTGCCCAGCAGGCCGCAGCGCGTAAAAAGGCCGAGGAACAGGCGGCGTCCCTGCAGGATGAACGCGTGGCCGCGGAACAACGGGCCGAGGAAGAGGCCCGGCGTCGTGAAGCACTGGAGAATGAATTGAAAAAAATGCGCGAGGAACAACTCCTCGCGAGTGAAAGGGCAGAAGAGGAAGTCAACAAGCGTCTCAAGGCAGAGCAGGCCGTGGCGCAAATGAAAAAGGAACAGGAACAGGCCTTCAAGAAGGCACAGGAAGAAATCCAGAAGCGCAAGGCCGTTACCGAGGAGGCCGAGCATCTCAAGGCCGAGGCGGAAACCGCGCGCAAGCAGGCAGAAGAGGAAGCCGAGAAATTGCGTAGCGAGCGCAAACAGGCCAGGGCCCAGGCAGACAAGGAACTCGAAGAACTGCGCCAACAACGCGAAGTACTGCTCCACCGCGTTGATGAAGAAGCCGCAAAGATGCGTGCCGAGGCGGAGACTGCGCGCCACAAAGCCGAGGAAGAAGCCCGGCGGTTGCACGAGGAAGCCGAGGCGGCCAGGAATAAAGCAGAAGCCGATAGTACGCGTTTGCGTGCCGAGGCCGAAGCCGCCAAGCAAAAGGCCGAGGAAGAGGCGCGGCGCCTGCAGGAAGAGCAGCAGCGTACCCGTGATCAGGCCGAGGAACAGGCGCGGCGCCTGCGTGGCGAGGCCGAGGAGTTGCGCCGACGTGCCGAAGAAGATGCGCGACAGCGCTCTGAAGCTCTGGCTTCGGAGATTGTTGCCGAAGCCGAAGCGGCGCGACTCAAGGCGGAGCAGGAAGCTGCACAACTGCTGGCCGAGGCGGAAAGTGCCCGTCTCGAGGCCGAGGCCGAGGCTGCCCGATTCTTCTCCTCGCAGGAAGAGGCACGCCTTGCAGCCGAACAGGAAGTGGCGCGTTTACAGGCAGAGGCCGAACAGGCGCGGCTGCGCGCGGATGAAGAAAAGCGGCGCATGAGTGAGGTCGAGGCACGCCGGCTGGCAGCCGAGGAAGAGGCAGCCCGCCTCAAGGCCGAGGCCGACAGGGTGAGGATGGATGCCGAGGAAGCGGCGCGCCAGCGCCAGGCTGATGCCGAGACGGCGCGCCTGGCGGCTGAGGAAGAGGCGGCACAAATCAAGGCCGATGCCGAGCATGCACGCATGAAGGCCGAAGAAGAGGTTGCGCGTTTGCAGGCAGAGGCCGAAATGGTGCGACTGGCTGAAGATAATGCCGAACAGCTTGCCCGGCTCGAGGCGGAAACCAATGCCGCCCGGCTCGAGGCCGAGG
>JASFJH010000056.1:0-9302 GCA_050122215.1 Granulosicoccaceae bacterium
GTTTGCCATCGTCGGCGAGGCGCCGGTCATGGAAGCCGTGCTGATCACGCGCCTTGGCAACGGCGATTTCCGCTACGAAGACCTGTTCGAGACGAGTATTCCGGCGCTGCGGAACGCCGCCGAACCCGATCACTTCACCTTCTGATTCATCACTGAAGCGCCGCCTGCTGTGTTGCGGTGGCGCTCAAAATGCTCATTTACCCCTTACGTAAACTCCGCTTTTTCGCGCCCCCGCGCCTTGCAGTCAATCGCTTGATTGATGAATCAGGTACTGACTTATGCGTTACAATCTTTTCCTCTGACTACCACGGGAAACAGGATGCGTGAGCTAAACTCTGTAGAACTCGAAGAGTACCTGGCGAACAGCGACAGCGATCCGTTGCTGCTCGATGTGCGCGAACCGTGGGAATACGAGCGCTGCCATATCGAGGACTCGATGCTCGTGCCGATGGGACAAATCATGCAAACATTGCAGGAACTTGACCCGGATCGTGAAACCGTGGTGATCTGTCATCATGGTATTCGCAGCCGGCAGGTGTGCCGCGTACTCGAGGCGAACGGCTTCAACAAGCTGATCAACCTGTCCGACGGTATCGACGGCTGGGCCCGCCATGTCGATAAGGACATGGCCGTATATTGATAGCAGTTGTAGTAGCGTAGGTCGGATTAGAGAACCTGGGTGAACGTAATCCGACAAAACCTTTGAAGGATTGAACATGAAGCGTTACGTATTGATAGTTGCCGGACTCGTGTGTGGCGCAGCGTTGCTGCCGGTGTCGGCCAGTGCCGGGGACCTGCTCGAGGCCTATACGCTGGCCCGGCAGAATGACCCGCAACTCAAGGCCGCCGATGCCAACCGCCTGGCGCGCAGTGAAGCCTACCCGCAAGGCCGCTCGGCGCTGTTGCCGACGCTCGGCGTGAGCGCCAACACCACGGACAACTCGCAGGAAACCATCAGCGCCTTTGCCTTTAATCCGTCAAGAGAAGAAGACTTCAATACCCACGGTTACAGCCTGACCCTGACGCAACCCGTCTACCACCACGACTACTGGGTGGCGCTGCGCCAGGCCAACAGCACGGTGAAGCAGGCCGAGACCGATTACGCCTCCGCCGAACAGGATTTAATCGTGCGTGTTGCCGGGCGTTACTTCGATGTGCTGTCTGCGCAGGACAGCCTCGACTTTGCCAATGCCGAGAAGGAATCCACGGCACGCCAGCTCGAACAGGCAAAGCAACGTTTCGAGGTCGGTCTGATCGCGATCACCGATGTGCACGAGGCGCAGGCGCAGTATGACCTGACCGTGGCGCAGGCGATCCAGGCCGAGAATGCCCTGGCCAATGCGCGCGAGGCCTTGCAGGAAATTCTCGGCCAGTACATGGAGAGCGTGCAGCGCCTGCAAACCGAGATCCCGTTGATCACGCCGGAACCGGCCAGTCCGTCAGAGTGGGCCGACAAGGCCGCCGAGCAAAACCTGTCGATCCGCTCGGCGCAATTCGCCCTTGATATCGCCCGCGAGGAGATCAACCGGCAGCGTGCCGGTCATTACCCGACGCTCGACATTGTTGCCACGCACAGTGACTCCAGTTCCAACAGCAGTTTCGGCAGCGATCGTGAAACCGGCACGATTGGTCTGCAGCTGGATGTGCCGCTGTTCCAGGGCGGCTATGTGAATTCGAAAACCCGTGAGGCGGCCTATCGCCACAGCGAGAGCAAGTTCACGCTCGAACAGACGCGCCGCAACGTGTTGCGCCAGACGCGCGATGCCTACCTCGGTGTGATCGCCGGCATCAGCCGCGTCAAGGCGCTGAACCAGGCCGTGATCTCGAGCGAAAAGGCGCTCGAGGCGACGCAGGCCGGCTTTGAAGTCGGCACGCGCACCATCGTTGATGTGCTCGTCTCGCAAAGCCAGCTGTATGCTGCCAAGCGCGACTACGCACGCACCCGTTACGACTACATCCTGAATACGCTGAACCTGAAACAGGCAGCGGGTACCTTGAGCGAACAGGACCTGCAGCAGATCAATTCATGGATCGAGTAACACCCAACGCCAAGGCGCCAAGGCGCCAAGGCGCAGAGCACGCGGAGTGCGGTTGTCTTGATCCCCTCCCCCTTGATGGGGGAGGGCCAGGGTGGGGGGTGAAGGCAGTCTTGTACCCCTCCCCCTAACCCCCTCCCGCAAGGGGAGGGGATTTGGTATCTTTCACAATGCTTTGTGATCTCTGCGCCTTTGCGTACTCCGCGATTCCTTCCAGAACAATTAATTCTCAAGATGTTGTGCAACAACTTCCAACAACCTGTGTAACGCGCCGCGGTTGCGTTCGACGACGGCTTTGGCGCGATCACCGGCTTCACTGCGCCGGTTGGCATCACGTAACAGGTCACTGACGACGGTGGCGAGTTCCTCGCTGTCGTGCACTTCCTGGATTGCCCCGGCCTCGCGCAGCATGCGCGTGATCTCGACGAAGTTGAAGGTATGGTTGCCCTGCACAAGCGCCCGGCCCATCGCCGCGGCCTCGAGCGGGTTATGCCCGCCGACATCGACGAGGCTGCCGCCGATAAAGGCCACGTCGCTGGCGGCATAAAACAGGTCCAGTTCGCCCATGCTGTCGCCGATATAGATATCGACGTCATCGGCACAGGCGCGATGCGCGCTGCGCCGCACGACGTTGTAACCGCGTTTTTCACACAGGCTGCTGACGCGATCGAAACGCTCCGGGTGGCGCGGCACGATCACGAGCAGCGCATCGGGCAGGGCATGCATGACCTGGGCATGCGCATCGAGCATCAGTTCATCCTCGCCCTGGTGCGTGCTTGCCGCGATCCACACGCGCCGTTCCACACCGAGATCGCGGCGCAACACCGCGGCCTGCTCGGCGAGACTGGCCGGTGTCTGGATATCGAACTTGATGTTGCCCGTGATTGTCACCTTGTCCGGCGCGGCGCCAAGCGCAATGAAGCGCGCCGCGTCACTTTGCCCCTGCGCGGCAATCACGCTGACGTTGTTGACCACCTCGCGTGTGAACCTGCCGAGCCGGCGGTAACCACGCATCGAGCGTTCCGACAGGCGCGCATTGGCGAGGATCAGCGGGATATCGCGCGCCGCGCAGGCCGCATACAGGTTCGGCCAGATCTCGGTTTCCATGATGATCGCCGCGCACGGCTGCATCGCGTCCATGAAGCGGCCCACCGCGCAGGGCAGATCGTAGGGCACGTAGACATGCATGACGTCATCACCGAATACCTCGCGCACGCGTTGCGAGCCCGTCGGCGTGGTTGTCGTGACCAGCACCGTATGCGTCGGGTACTGGGCCTGCAACCTGCGGATCAGCGGCATCGCCGCCTGTGCCTCACCGACCGACACCGCGTGCACCCAGATCGGCTTGCGCACCGGCCTGTCGCTGTAAAAACCGAAGCGCTCGCGCCAGCGCTGCCGGTAGGCGGGCGCGCGCAGGCTGCGCACGAGCAGGTGCACGATGAACAGCGGCGAAAGCAAGTAGAGAATGGTGCTGTACAAGAGTCGCATAGGTTATTTTTAACAGTATTGAACTACAGGGGTCACGGAGCAGATCAATTTCATTTTTTAACCCCGTGCGCCCTGTGATCCCCGTGGTTAATTTATTTATTCAACCACTGCATGTACTCGTCAACACCCTGTTCGACGGTCCTGAACGGCTTGTCGTAACCGGCGGCACGCAGCTTGCCGATGTCCGCCTGGGTGAAGCTCTGGTAAGCCCCGACCAGGTGCTCGGGAAACGGGATGTATTCGATCTCGCCCTTGCCGTGGTAGTTGATCACGGCCTCGGCGACGTCGCGGAAACTCTGCGCGCGGCCGGTGCCGACGTTGAAGATCCCGGAGACCTGCGGATTGTCGAGGAACCACAGGTTCACGTCGACGACGTCGCCGACGTAGATAAAGTCACGCTGCTGGCCGCCATCTTCGTAACCGTCCGTGCCTTCGAACAGTTTCGGGTTTTCACCGTTTTTGATCTGCGTGTTCAGGTGGAAGGCGACACTCGACATCGAGCCCTTGTGCTGCTCGCGCGGGCCGTACACGTTGAAGTAACGGAAACCGGCGATCTGGTTGTTGGCGCGGCCGAGATAGTGGCGCACGTACTGGTCGAACTGGAACTTCGAGTAGCCGTACATGTTCAGCGGTGCCTCGTTGGCGCGGTCTTCGACGAACACGCTGCCACCGCCGTACACGGAGGCGGACGAGGCATAGATATAGGCGCAGTTTTGCTGCATGCAGTAGTGCAGCAGCTGCTTCGAGTAGTCGTAGTTGTTGTGCATGACATAACGACCGTCCCACTCGGTGGTCGAGGAGCACGCACCCTCGTGGAAGATGGCCTTGATGTCGGCGCCGAAGCTGTCGCCCTGGGCAACGCGCGCGATGAAGTCGTCCTGGTCGAAATAATCGAGGATGTCGCAATCGACAATGTTGCGGAACTTGGTGCCATCACTCAGATCATCAACGACGATGATGTCGCTGATGCCACGCTCGTTGAGTCCCTTGACGATATTGCTGCCGATGAAACCGGCGCCACCTGTGACGATATACACGTTTGTTACTCCGGAATTAATGTGTCGGGAATATTTTAATCGGTATTCAGTTGCTTCAGCTGCCTTCACCGGCATGCTTGCGGATGGCCTCGACAATGCGCGTGGTCGAAATGCCTTCGGCAAAATCCATGATGACAACTTCGCCGCCGTTGGCCTGCACGCAGGCGCCACCGGCGATCTGTTCGACGGTATAGTCGCCGCCCTTGACCAGCACATCCGGCAACAGCTTGCAGATCAGGCGCTCGGGCGTGTCTTCACTGAACGGCACAACCCAGTCAACGCATTCGAGCCCGGCCAGCACCTGCATGCGGTGTTCGAGTGGATTGATCGGCCGCCCCACGCCTTTCAGGCGTGTGACCGAGTCATCATCATTGACCGCGACGATCAGGCGGTCGCCAAGCTTGCGCGCCGCGTCGAGGTAACCGACATGGCCAGCGTGCAAAATGTCAAAGCAGCCGTTGGTCATGATGATCTTCTCGCCGTGCGCACGCGCATCCTCGATCGCCTGCAGCAGCAACGTTTCATCAATCACGCTGCGGTTGCTCTGGGTTTCGTTATAGGCGGCGCGGCGCAGTTCACTCAGACTCGCGGTCGCGGTGCCGAGCTTGCCGACCACGATCCCGGCGGCGAGGTTGGCCAGCGCCATACCCTGCGGCCAGTCACTGCCGGCGGCCAGCGATGCCGCGAGTGTTGCGATCACGGTGTCACCGGCACCGGTGACATCGAAGACTTCACGCGCGTGGGTCGGCAGGTGCACGGCCTCGTGTTCGGCACGCATCAGGCTCATGCCCTTGTCACTGCGCGTCACGAGCAGTGCGTCGAGGGCGAGCGCGCGGCACAGCGCTTCGCCGCGCTGCACAAGCTCGGCCTCATCGGCACAGTGCCCGACCACGTCCTCGAACTCGGCAAGGTTCGGTGTGATCACGCTGGCGCCGTGGTAGCGGGCAAAGTCATTGCCTTTCGGGTCAACGAGCACCGGCTTGCCGGCCGCGCGCGCCTCGGTGATAAAGGCCTGCGCATCGGCCAGCGTACCCTTGCCGTAATCCGACAACACCACGGCCTGGCACCCGGCAAGTGCCTCGCGGTAGCGCGCCAGCAGCGCCGACTGGTCGAACTGCGCCACATCATCTTCGAAGTCGAGGCGGATCAACTGCTGGTGGCGGCTCAACACGCGCAACTTCGTGATGGTCGGCATGCCGGCCTCGCGGTGGAAGTGGCAATCGATGCCGGCCGCGGACAGCTGCGTGTCGAGGATCCCGGCCTGCTCGTCGTCGCCGGTGACGCCGAGCAGGTCGACCTTGCCGCCCAGCGCGGTGATGTTCAGCGCGACGTTGGCTGCCCCGCCGGGGCGCTCCTCTGCCTGGCCCACGCGTACCACGGGCACCGGGGCCTCGGGCGAGATCCGCGAGGTGTCGCCGTGCCAGTAGCGATCGAGCATAATGTCGCCGATCACGAGCACGCGCGCGGCAGCAAAATCGGGCAAATTCGTGGTCATTCCTTATCCGGCTCCGGGCCTTGCCTTTATATGGGGGTGGATGATACCACAGGCTTGCGCAACACCCTGATTTGTATGGTTCTGGCCGGCAGCGTAAAATCCTGCACGAATATGAACAAGCGATCCCGTCCCATTTCGTGAACACTCCCAAACTGTTTCCCGCCGGTGACTACCTGGCGCCGCGCTACTGGCTGCTGTGGCTCGGCTTTGGCCTGATGTGGCTCGTCGCCAGGCTGCCATTCCGCGTGCAGATGGCCGCCGGAGCCGTGTTCGGCTGGCTCATGTACGTGCTGCTGCCGGCACGCCGGCATATTGCCGAGGTCAACCTGCAGCTGTGCTTCCCGGAGCTGTCCGACGAGGCGCGCCGCAAAATGCTGCGCCGCCACTTCACTGCGCTCGGCAAGGCCAGTATCGAAACCGCGATGGCCTGGTGGTCGACCGACGCGCACCTGCAACGCCTGCACCGTGTTGAAGGACTTGAGCATCTCGATGCCGCGCTCGCCCGGGGCAAGGGCGTGATCCTGCTCAGTGGCCATTTCACGACACTCGAGATCGGCGGACGTATGCTGGCCCTGCACCGGCCGTTTGCCGTGATGTACCGCGAACACAAGAACCCGCTGTACGAGCACATCATGCGCCATCACCGCAAGGTGCATTTCCACGATGCCATCCCGCGCACCGATGTGCGCGGCGCCGTGCGCGCCCTGAAGAACAACCTGCCGCTGTGGTACGCCCCGGACCAGGACTATGGTCGCAAGCACAGCGTGTTCGCGCCATTCTTCGGTGTGCAGGCGGCGATGATCACGGCCACCGCGCGCTTTGCGAAAATGAGCGATGCACCGGTCGTGCCGTATTTCCAGGAACGGCTTGCCAATGGCAGCGGTTATGTCATGCGCCTGTACCCGGCGCTTGAAAACTTCCCGGTCGGCGATGACGTGATCGATGCGACCACCATCAATGCCGTCATCGAAAACGAGATCCGCAAGTTCCCCGAACAGTACTTGTGGGTACACCGGCGTTTCAAGACCCGCCCCGAAGGCGAGTCGCGTCCCTACCAGCGGAAATGATCCATGCAGCAACTTGATGCCAATGCCTATGCCGCGCTCATCGCCGATGCCGAGGTGCTGTCACGCGATCATATGGGCGACAAGGTGTTCGCCCTGCCGGATGGCCGCATCCTGAAACTGTTTCGCATCAAGCGCCGGGTCACGAGCGCGCGACTGTGGAATTACGCGCAGCGCTTTGCCAGCAATGCACGGCAATTGCAAAAGCGCGGCTTCCGCACGGTGGCGGTCGAGGCCGTGTTTAACATCCCGCATATCGACCGCCAGGGCGTGCTCTATAGGCCGCTGGCCGGTACGACACTGCGCGACAGCATGCGCGCGCACTTCGACCAGGCCATCATGAACCGCTATGCGGAGTACATCGCCGCGCTGCATGACAAGGGTGTGTATTTCCGCGCCATGCACATGAACAATGTGCTCGTGTGCGAGGACGGCAGCTTCGGCATTATCGACATGGCCGATATGCGGATCCGGCCGTGGCACGTCGGGCTGTGGAAAAGCCTGCGCAACTTCAAGCACATCATCAACCACAACGAGGCGGACATTCTCTGGAAGACCAACATGTTCAGGTTTCGCCAGCACTATCTCCAGGCGAGGCACCTGAACGCGTTGTCGAAAAAGCTGTTGCAAAGCAAGCTGCCGGCCTACATGAAGCTGCCCTGCCCGCTGTAAAGAATGATGCCGCGCATCCTGTTCATCTCCAAGGGTACCGGCTCCGCCTCGACGCGCTACCGGGCGCTCGATTATTTCCCGGCCTTGCAGACTGCCGGCTGGCAGTGCGAACACATCTCGACACGGGGCGGCTTATGGCAACGCTGGTTGTTACTGCGGGCGGCAAGAAAAGCCGACGTGGTCGTGGTGCTGCGCAAGACCTTCCCGGCCTGGTACACGCGCCTGTTGCGCAAGGCCGCGAAACGGCTCGTGTTCGATTTTGATGATGCCGTGTTTGCGCGCAGTAACGGCGGTGCCTCACCGAAACGCGCCCGCCAGTTCGCGCATATGGTCTCGCTGTCCGATGCGGTCTGGGCCGGCAATGCCTTTCTTGCCGAACAGGCCGCGCAACACAACCAGGGCGTACAGATCGTGCCAACCGCGATCGCAATGCAACGTTACACAGGCGAAACCGAAAAGCACCACGCGCACACTGACCTGGTCTGGATCGGCAGCAGCTCGACGCGGCGTTATCTCGAAACCGTGCTGCCCGTGCTGCACCGCGCCTATCGAGACATACCGGCACTGCGCCTGAAGATCATCGCCGACTTTGACCTGCCACATGCCGGCATCCCGACCCTGGCAGTACGCTGGTCGGCCGATAGCGAGGTACGCGAACTGGCCAGCGCCCACATCGGCATCGCACCGATGCCCGACAATACCTGGACGCGCGGCAAGTGTGCCCTGAAGGTATTGCAATACATGGCGGCCGGCCTGCCCGTGATCTCGGCCAATGCCGGCGCCAACGCCGAGGTGATCGAACACGGCGTCAGCGGCCTATTGTGCAACAACGATGACGAGTGGTTAGCGGCCATCACGCAACTCGCCAATGACCCGCAGCGCCGCGCGGCAATGGGCGAGGCGGGCCAGCAGCGCTGTGCGGAACGATACTCCCAGGATGCAGTTTTCCAGAAAATCCGCGAATCGCTGGAACGCCTGTAACCTCGCCAGGAAAGTTGGCAGACGTCAGTAGTCAGTTGGCAGCAAAAAACCCCGGATCTGTTTTTCTGAAAACTGCTTACTGCTAACTGCCAACTATTTTTTCACAGCCACCAACATAATCTGCTTCGCAAAGTCGATCCCCAGCGTGCGGTGCAGTGGATAGGCCAGCACGCGGTGCAGTAATTTGCCGAACACGGTGTCGTTATATAAACGGTACAACTTCTCGACCTCGAAGCCGGCCAGCCGCGCCACCCCGCCGAGTTCGTCATAACACCAGGGCGTGATGTGCGTCGCGTCACGCAGGTAGTTGGGCGGGTAATAAATATTCGGTGTCGTGACGAACAGGTGGCCACCGGCTTTCAGCGCACCGTATGCTTTCTTCAACATGGTCAGGGCCAGTTCCGGGCTGACATGCTCGATGACCTCGAACATGCAGATAATGTCGTACTGGCCCGTGATCTCATCGAGCGAATAAAAATCATGCTGGTTACTGCGGTCGATATCCATGCTGCGGTAGACGAGACTGCTG
>JASFJH010000057.1:0-9292 GCA_050122215.1 Granulosicoccaceae bacterium
CTCGCGATAAAAGACGTTTTCGGCCTGGTGGGCCAGGTAGTGTTGACCGAGTTCGCTGCTACGGTCGATAAACCCGATCACCAGTTCGCCACCGGGCTTGAGCACGCGGCGGGCTTCGGCCAACATGGCGCTGGCGTCATCCACGAAGCAGATAGTGGTGACAGACAGCGCATAGTCGAAGGCATGATCCGCAAAGGGCAGTCTTTCAGCGATACCTTGAACCACCGAAACGCCTCTTTGTGCTGCATACGACAGTACTTCGTGTGCCGGGTCGATACCTGTCCGGACGCCCAGCGGGGCGGCGAAACGCCCGGTCCCGACCCCGATAGACAGGCCCCAACCATGCCAGGGCAGCAGGGCGCGCACGGCCAGCAACTCCGAATGGTAGGCCGCCGCGTGACGCACGAACCACTCGTCATAGCGGCGGTGATGGGTCTCGAACGGCGCTGTTCTTGGCACGGTCACAGTAACTCCTGCAGGGCCGCGACAACGCGTACATTATCCTCGGGCAACGCGGTCGTGACCCGCATGAAACCCGGACCAAGGATGGGATCGCCCAGCGGCTTGATGAAGATCCCGTGTTCGTGCAGACGGGCTGCCAGATCAGCCGCGTTGTGAGGGGCGAAGTCGGCAAGGAAGAAATAGGTCCGGGTTGGAAACGTCCGCACCCCGAGCGCACGAAGTTCAGTGGCGAGTTCTTCCGTCCATGTTCGCAGCCGGGTCGCCCGCGCCATGATCTTGTTTTCGTGCTGGAGAGTAGCCAGCGCCGCCGCCTGGCTGGCGCGGGCCAGGGGATAGGCGTCGTTATGGGAATTGAGGTCGTCGGCCAGCTCCTCGGGCAGGATGGCGTAACCGACGCGAAAACCCGCCAGGCTGTGGGCCTTGGACAGTGTGCGGGTGACAAGCAGGTTCGCAAACCGTGGCACCAGATGGGCGACGGACTCACCGGCGAGGCCGATGAATGCCTCATCCACCAGGAAGCGTGTGTCGGGATAGCGTTCCAGTAAACCGGGCAACGGTGACATGTCAAAGACATCGCCGTTGGGATTGTTGGGATTGACGATCACGGCGAGCGTCGTGCCATCCGGGATGTCGAGATCCGCCAGGTCAAAGGCGAAGTCGTTTTCCGGCTGCAGGCGGGTCTCGGTATACCGTTCGGCGATCTCCGGAAAGAGGGGATAAGTAGGAGTGAGCAGATGCACGTGCTGCCCCAGCCGGTCAAACAATTGCCGCAGGATGAGTTCCGAGCCGGCGTTGATGTGGACCAGCTGCTCGGGGACGCCGATATTTTCCGCGATAAGGCGGCGTAACGGCGCCGAGAAAGGCTCGGTGTAGTAGTTGCTTCGCGGCACCTCGGCCTGTGCGGCGGCAATCGCCTCTTCGATAGGCGGCAAAGGATTTTCGCACAGCAGCAGCTTGATGCCTTCGAACGTTCCGCCACCCTTTTCAAGTATCGATGTCACAGAGGTATCCCTCCCTTCCCTCCCCGGATAGCTTGTTCAGGAAGACTCATTTTTGGATGATTCCGAACTTTTCTGTTGTTTCTTCGCCTGTTTTTCCTCGAACAGCCGGTGGTGGTAAGAGCCTTCGCGGAGCAACTTCGCCCCGCAGCCGGGGCATCTTTCTTCCTGACAGGGGATGCCGCGGCGATGTGCGATGGTTTCGCCGCACTTTGGACAAACGCAACGGCCGCCTGTGCCCATTTCATATCTGCGCTTCACTGTCATGACTCATACCTCTCGGTTTCTTTTCTGCCCCTACCTGACTTTCATGCCCGGATTGCGCTAACAAAGTCACCGTGCCGCTACTGATATGACACTTTGATGACGGCGCCCAGCCCGCCTTCAATGAAATCATGCCCCCATGCATCGCGGAACAGACGGATGGCGTTGTCCCCGGTGCAATGGCTGGGTGCGACCTTTCTGACCCCCAGCGCTTTCAGGCGCGCGATGATCGTATCGATCTCGGCATCACTTTTGCCACCCAGGTGAAATCCTCCCATCAGCAGATAGATATTCTTGCCTGGATAGGCCTTGGCCTGCTCCGCCATATCCGCGACGTTGGGATGCGCGCAGCCTGTGATCACGATAAGCCCTTGTGGCGTGTCCACAATCAGGGCTTGCTCCTTGATAGCCGAGCCCATCTCGCCGGTTGAATACACGTTATCCAGAAGCTGTCGCGGTCCGGACACGGTTTCAATCGCGGCTCCACGTTGAACAAGCTCTTGCTGGAAGGATGCCGGAAACGATTCAGGCATATACACGGTGACATCAGGATTGCGAGCCAGAAAGACACCGAGTCCACCGGTGTGGTCGCCGTGGATATGAGAAAGCACGACAGCCTCAACCGCTTCGGCATCGAGGCCGAGCCGTTGCATGTTCGACAGCAAAATATCGCCATTGCCGCCCGTATCAAACAGCACGGTTTTATCCAGGCCCTCAATCAGGCAGGAAAAACCCCAGCCAGTCTTCAATCCCGCCTTATAGGGTACATTATTGAATACGACGTGGAGGCGAAGCCGATCCTGTTCAGCCTTCTCCGTTCCACCCGCGGCAACAATGATCTGTGTCATGAAAAGGACCCCTCCAAAGAGCAGGGTAAGCACGATGTTTTTGCACGCATGCATGGCAGGCACGGCCTTGTTCCCTTATTCTGGTCTCCCAGGCCTCAACAGGCGTAATTGGCTCGTGGGCGGTCTCCCTGATGGTCGGCGCCTTATCGCAAACGGGAACCCGAGCATGAGGCAGACGGAGAAGCTTGTAATATCGATTTCATCATGGCCCACTTTATTCTCGCCCGACACAGGACACAACCCGGAATTGCGACATGCCAGGACATCGCCTGACAAAGAGCCTGAAGAAGACCGCGCGGACATTCGTCAATCTGCTACCCATTATCGTTGGCATGCTGTTATTGACGAGTCTCGGGGTCACCGTGTTCCCGGAGCAGATATCGGCGGGTCTGTTCGGTAGCAGTGACGTGCTGGATGCCCTGATTGGCGCGTCCCTCGGAAGTGTTGCCGCAGGGCATCCCCTGGCGAGCTATCTTCTGGGCGGGGAGTTGCTTAAAGGTGGCGTGAGCCTGGTTGCTGTAACCGCCTTCATTGTGAGCTGGGTCACTGTCGGTGTCGTTCAGCTCCCCGCCGAGGTTCTAATGCTGGGTGCACGCTTTGCTATTTACCGCAATGTGATCTGCTTTTTCAGTGCAGTCGCGATCGCCTTTCTCTCCGTGTATACGCTCAGGCTCATCGGGTAGGGCAGGGAATGGAACAGGAACGAAAAAAAAGGGGCCTCGGCGGCTGGATATTCTTGCTATTGGTGCTCGCACTATACGGCATGACTGGAGCCGTTGACGCCGGGATGGCCAGTCAGGCACTCAGGTTCTTTGCTAAAGTTATGCAGAACGTATTGCCAGCTCTGGTCATTGTATTTTTCCTCCTTCTGGCCGCGGACCTGCTGTTCGAACCAAAATGGATCAGGCGCCATCTTGGCAGGGAGGCGGGTATCAAGGGATGGTTCCTGGCCGCTGTGGGTGGTGTACTTGCCACCGGGCCTATCTATGCCTGGTACGCGCTATTGCGAGAATTACGCGGGAAAGGCATGCGCGTGTCGCTGGCCGCCGTTTTTCTCTACAGCCGTGCGGTCAAACTACCGCTGCTTCCGCTCATGATTCATTATTTTGGTACTGCCTACACCCTGGTGCTTTGTCTCTATCTGCTCGGATTTTCCATCGTGAACGGTGCATTGATGGTGAAACTCGAAGATCGGGAGACGACCTAGGATGTATTCGTGCCGGCTTGAGACACACACGCCGGATCAATCCTCGAACTCTTCTGCAGGTTTCGGCAAGCCCGCGAGCTTGCATAGTTCCGGGATCGATCCCCTGGTGGACCAGTGATGACGACGAAAATACCGCGCAACGGGTGGTGAAATAGCATGTCAGGCTGTCACCTGATGACGTGAAGAGAGGTTAACCGGGCTGGTATGCCTGTATGCAAACATATGCCGCAACGGGTTCGCGTAGTCCGATCTGTTACGGCATGACATATTGGTAAATCACGAAGCACATAGTAAAGTGGATACAAAATCGCCATGTAACGCCCCGCTTCATCAACCGGCACATGCACAAGGGATGGCTGCAAGGCATGGTGGCACAACAGGAGCTTCGGTATGGATCTGATCGGCTTGTATCCAACCTGGTATGAACCCACCGTGGGTAGCGGCTGGGTGGTTGCCATCATCGCGACGATCCATGTGCTGACGTCGCATTTGTCAGTCGGTGCCGCCGTCTTTTTTGCCTACCTGGCCACACGGGCCTATCGCGACAACCGACCGGAACTGGTCGAATACATCAAACGCTACGGCCTGTTTCTGCTCGTGTTTGCCTACGTGCTCGGTTCGATCACCGGGCCGGGGATCTGGTACTCGACCACGGTGGCCAGCCCACGCGGCATTTCCGCACTGATCCACAGTTTCGTCTGGAAATGGGCCACCGAGTGGGTGTTCTTCGTCATTGAAGTGGTCGGCGTGTACATGATCGTCTACCTCGTCGGCAAGGTGGACCGCCGCACGCACATGACGATCACCGTTATATTCGGTCTGGCCTCGTACACCACCATGCTGGTTATTATCGGCATCCTGTCTTTCATGCTGTGGCCGGGCAAGGAGGCGTGGTTTACCGAAGGCGGTTACCTGAACGGCTTTTACGGGGCCAACACGTTTGCCCACCTGGCCATGCGCACTGCCTTCATGTTCACGATCACGGCCGTGGTCGGCGGCATCATTATCGCTGGCACGAAGGACCCGGCCTTCAAGCGCGAGATGACGCGCAAGTTGTCCTGGCTGGGGATCGTGGCCACGCTGATCGGTGCCGCGCTGTTCCAGTGGTACCTGCACACCCTGCCTGATTCCGCGCACCTGGTCATGGCCAATCGCCTGCCGGCGTATTTCGAGCCGTCGCTGCTGGCCATACTCGGCGTCATCCTCGTGTACTTCATCGTGACCATGTTGCAGCCGCGCCTCCTGGTCACGTCCCTGGCCAGCATTATGGCAGTGGCCATTCTCGTCTTTGGCCTGTGGCCCGAAGAGGTGGCGCGCGAGTCGATTCGCAAACCCTATGTGGCCGGCCAGTATATCTATTCCAACCAGGTGATTGGTCGTGATGTGCCGGGTATGGATATCAAGTCCGAGATCCCGTTGTTGCAGGAACATGGCTTGCTGAAAACCCATACCTTCCTGCCCGACGAGCTGCGCACCGTGACCGCGAACAACGCGGTGCGGGTCGGCCGGGCGATCGCGGTGGCGATGTGTTCCAACTGCCACAGCCTGGACAAGACCGGGATTCGCCCCATGCACCGCTATCTCGGGGGCAATACCGATTACCAGCGCATCAAGACCTACCTGCTCGGGGCGCTGGCCACGGGTAACACGCTGTACATGCCGCAGATCCCGCTCAAGGATGACGAGGCCGAGGCACTCGCGGTGTACCTGGCAAGCCTTGCGGACAGCACAGCGGCCGGGCGCTATGCGCGCGAACGCAATGCGCTGGCCCTGACCGAACAGAAAGGGGAGTAATGGATGGAAACCGAAGCCTTGTATGCACTGCGTGATGTGGCCGGTGTTCCGTTCTACCCGGTCGTATTCATGCTGCTCGGCGTGCTGACGTTTGCGTTGCACATATTCGCCGTACAGCTCATGCTCGGCGCGTCGGGCCTGACCGTGTTCGGCAGTTTCGCGAAGCAGGATCACTGGCGGCGATTGTCGGCAGCGATGCTCGAAGTGGCCAAGGTCGCGGTATCCGTGGCGATCGTGATCGGCGTGGCGCCGCTGCTGTTCGTGCAGGTGACCTATGACCCGTTCTGGTACACCTCGAATGTGCTCTCTGCGTGGTGGGTGATCGGCTTTGTCGTGATCCTGATCGTCGGCTACTGGGCCATGTACCTGTATTACTTCCGCAACAAGGGCAAGGGGCCGGGCGAGAAATTGCAGTTGCGCTGCGCCATGTTGATCTCGCTGGCGTTGTTGCTCGTGGTCGGTTTCATCATGCACGTGCTGACCACGCAGATGCTGTACCCGGACGAATGGCTGCAATGGTATGCGCCGAACGGCCAGCTCGATACGAGTGGCACCGGCCTGCACGCGTTCAACCTGTGGCGCTTCGGGTTCTTTATCAGTCTCGCCGTGCCGGTTGTCGGTGCCTGGCTCGTGGCGTACCGGCGCTACTTCAGTGTCCGCAACGACTATGACCGCGATTATCTCGACTGGGTCGGGCAACTCGGCACGACCCTCATGCTGGCCGGTACTGTCATTACCCTGGTCCTCGGTGGCCTGTGGATGGCCACGCTGCCGGACAAGGTCGCCGCGTTTGCCCTGTCACCGTGGGTGTGGGTTTCCGCACTGGCACTGCTGGCCTTGCTGGTCGTGGGCATACTGGCCAGACGACAACTACACGGCTGGGGCTACTGGCCGGTCGTGCTCAGTGTCGTGGTCGGGCTCGTGATTGCCGCGGCGCGCGAGGCCCTGCGCTGGGTCACCCTGAACGGTGTGCACGGTTACAACATCCTCGACTACAAGCTGAACCTGGACTGGTACAGCACCATCCTGTTTTTTGCCACGTTTGCCATCGTCGGCGGCTCGGTGCTGGCCTTCCTGTTGACTGTCGCCTGGCGTGCCGGCCAGACCGAGGGTGTGTATACGCCGGGGCCACTGGTCAGGCGCATGGGTACGATCAGTGTCACGCTGATCGTGCTGTGGATCGTGCAGTATTTCGTGGTCGGCTTTGTGGTCTGGGCACGCTGAAGGGAGGCAGATGATGAACAGACGATACAAGCACTTGTCGCACACACTATTGCATGGCGCCGTGCTGCTCGGTGTGATGCTGGCCGGGATTGTGGCAGTGGAAGCGGAAGAGTTGCCCCGCGCGCAACTGCTGGCCCAGAACTGCGCGGCCTGCCACGGGGTGAACGGGCGCGAGTTCAACGAGTCGATGCCACCGCTGGCCGGCATGCAAACCGAGCAGTTTGTGCGTGCCATGACGGCGTTCCAGCAGGGCGCGCGGCCGGCCATCATCATGGATCGCGTCGCGCGCGGTTATAACCGGGCCGAGATTGAAGCGATGGCGCAGTTCTTTGCTGCGCAACCGGCGACGCAGTACAAGTAGAGGGACGACATGAGCAAGTTGACACGACGCGACTTCATCAGGCTGTTTGGTGCCGCCGCAGCCGCGAGTACGGGGCTGTTCGGTGCCTCGACGCGGGCCTTCGCGGCCAGCGCGCCGCATGTGGTCGTGCTCGGTGGCGGCATTGGCGGTTCGACCTTTGCCAAATACCTGCGCATCGCCGATCCGAATGTACGGATTACCCTGATCGATCGCGATGCCAGCTACATCACCTGCCCACGCAGCAACGATGTGATTGTCGGTTTTCACGATCTGCAGGACATCACCTTCACGCACGATACGATTCGTGACAAGTACGGCATCAATGTGCTGATCGATGAGGTGGTCGGTGTCGACACGGATCGCCGCGAAGTGCGCACCGCCGGCGGCGAGCAATTAAGCTATGACCGCCTGGTGCTGTCACCAGGGATCGATTTTCGCTGGGAGGTGATAGAGGGCTATGACGCGCAGGTCGCGGCAACCCGCATGCCGCATGCCTGGCAGGCCGGCCCGCAGACGTTGTTGTTGCAGCGCCAGCTACGCAGTCTGCCCGAGGGTGGCACCGTCCTGATCGCGCCGCCGAGCAACCCGTTTCGTTGTCCGCCGGGGCCGTATGAACGCGCTTCGCTGATCGCCGAATACCTGCAACGGCACAACCCGCACGCCAAGGTGCTGATCCTCGATCCCAAGGATCGCTTCACGAAGGACGGCCCCTTCAAGAAGGGCTGGGAACGCCTGTACGGTTACGGCACCGATAACAGCCTGATCGAATGGGTCTCCGGGTCACAGGGCGGCCGGGTGTTGTCCGTGCGACCCGACACCATGACAGTCGAAGCGGAGGCGGGCCTGTTCCACGCCGACTTCGTCAACATCATCCCGCCACAAAAGGCCGGTAAGCTGGCCTTCGACGTCGGCGTGACCGATGCGACCGGCTGGTGCCCGGTGGATCGTCGCACCTTCGAGTCGCTGCAAATCGAGAACGTGCACGTGATCGGCGATGCCTGCATTGCCGATGCCATGCCGAAGTCAGGTTATGCGGCGAACACCCAGGCCAAGGTCACTGCCTGGGCGATCGCGGATCTGCTCAACGACCGCGAGCCGGGGCAACCGACCTGGTCGAATACCTGTTACAGCCTCGTCGGCAGCCACTACGGCGTGTCGGTCTCGGCCGTGTATGAACTGTACGGCGGCCACATCCGCGGTGTGCCGGACAGCGGTGGCCTGTCACCCATCGATGACAACCCGGCGCGGCCGGTGCTCGAAGCGGTCTACCAGAAAAACTGGCACCGGACCTTCGTCAAGGACGTGTTCAGTTGAGGGGGAGCACGATGAAAACAGTTTTTCACACGCTGGCAATAGGCGTAGTTCTGGGCATGGCGGCGGTGGCAGAGGCCGGCAGCGATGCACCGACACAGACTTCAGCCTGGACACCGGCGACACTCCACCAGACGCTTGCCAGTATGCCCGCCGGTGATAGCTTGCGCGGCAAGACGATCCACGAGCAGCTGCTGTGTGCGTCCTGCCATGGCGAGGCAGGTGTGGCGCCCAGTCGTAACTATCCGAGCCTGGCGGGGCAGCGCGTAGCGTATACCTACAAGATGCTGCGCGATTACCGGGACAGGCGGCGCAACGAACAGACCGGCCAGGCCAGGATCATGCTGGAAATAGTCCGGCTCATGAATGAACAGGAGATGGCGGATGTCGCGGCCTTTTATGCCGCACAACCCGGGCCTGCGTCCGGCCAGGCAGATGACACGACGAAAACAGTCGAACACCTGATCCGCAAGGGCGATCCGACGCGGCTGCTCACGCCCTGCGCGTCTTGTCACGGCGCGGCCGGCGAGGGCGGCAAACACGAAACACCGGCACTGGCCGGCCAGGTCAGGGAATACTTTATTCGCACCATGCAGGCCTACAAGGCAGGTACGCGCAATAATGATGTGAACCAGGGCATGGCACAATTTGCCGCGTCCCTGACCCAACAGGAAATCGAAGCCCTGGCGGCATACTACGCGTCACTGCCCGGCAGGCCGGCCCGTCGCTAGCCGCTTTTCTGAGTAATAGCTTATCCCTATCAAATATATCGTAATAATCGATTAGATTTATCGGTGCAAGGACCTTATCTTTCCTGTCATCA
>JASFJH010000058.1:0-9240 GCA_050122215.1 Granulosicoccaceae bacterium
CATTGGCAGGAGGCAAAAAAACCGTTCCTTATATATATCATCACCACCGTGCTGGCGACCGGCATCTGGTTCAACCTGTTCTTTGATGCCTTCACACAGAGCATGGAGATCGCGCAACAGCAGGAAAGCGGTCAAATTACTGAAGAAGAAGCGCAACGCCGCATGTTGGAGATGTTCGGCATGGAACTGCCACCGGAACTGCAGCAACAGGGCAGCGGGGAACCGACCGCCGAGGATGAGATCGCGAGGCTGACCGAACAGCTTGAGAAAGGTAATGTCGTTGAAGCACCACAAGAGCCACAGCGTGTCGAGGTGTACAACCCGATCAAACTGTCACAGGCGACGCAATATATTGGACGTACTGTCCAGATCACGACGCGTACCGGCATTGTGAAAAAGGGTACGCTGAAGTCGGTTAAATATGATCGTGTCACGCTCGAACGCCAGCTGCGTGGCGGTGACTTCGCCTTTGACGTGCGCAACAGCGATATCTCGCGTATCGAGGTGCAGGACTGGGAAGAATATTAAAGAAGGTCAGGTGTGAGGGGTGAGGCGTAAGGTGTTTCTTCCTGAACTCCACACCTGACTCCTCACTCCTTACCCCTCACGTCACGTCAATCCCGCAAACTACTACGGGTAAAGCGCGTGCCCTTGCACTTCGGGCAGGGCGGGATATGACCGGTGTGATGGAAGTGCAGTTCCTCGCCACATTCAGTGCACATCAGGGTGCCGATCGTGGTAATTTCGCCGGTATGCCATTCACCGCGCATCGCCGCGCGCATTTCCATTTGTTTCAGTTCAAACGTCGTGCGATCCGCGACGTTGCTGAAGGCTGACAATAACTGTTGTTCGGCCAGGGCCAGGTCAAATTTGGCCCAGTCTTTCAGTTCGTGGCCGTGTTCGCCGAGCCATTCGCCGGCCGATTCAATATCCCGGCGCAGGAAGTTGCTGACCTTTTCGAGGTCCTCGCGGCCCAGCTCGTCGAGTTCGCTCATGGCCTCGCGGGCCTCTTGCAGGCCTTTTTCGATGACCGGCCCGGTCTGCTTGCCGGTTTTGCTGACCAGCCGGTGCAGGGTGTTGAGCATGTGGTTATAGGCATTGACGAGGCGTTCGTTCATCGAGTGTTTATCGCTCATGGTAAGACTCCAGCATTACAGATATTCGCAGCATGCCGTATTCCGGCGTCGCTGAAAAGCCTGATCTAGGGTATCCTACGCTCCTGATTTTGCCCGGTAAATGAGAACAGAACCGAAGTAACATGGACAAACCACAATACCAGCCCGACCAGATCGAGCAAACCGCCCAGCAGTACTGGCAGGAGCATGACAGTTTCCGCGCCAGCGAAGACCCGCAGCGCGAGAAATTCTATTGCCTGTCGATGTTCCCGTACCCGTCCGGGCGCCTGCACATGGGCCATGTGCGCAACTACACGATCGGTGATGTGATCAGCCGCTACCAGCGCATGCAGGGCAAGAATGTGCTGCAACCGATGGGCTGGGACGCGTTTGGCCTGCCCGCCGAGAATGCCGCGATCAAGCATAACGTTCCGCCGGCGAAGTGGACCTACGAGAACATCGATTACATGCGCGGCCAGTTGCAGCGGCTCGGTTTTGGTTATGACTGGTCACGGGAACTGGCAACCTGCCACCCGCAGTATTACCGCTGGGAGCAGTGGTTGTTCACGAAACTGTTCGAAAAGGGGCTCGTCTATAAAAAGACCGCGCCGGTGAACTGGTGCCCGCACGATATGACCGTGCTCGCCAACGAGCAGGTCATCGATGGTTGCTGCTGGCGTTGCGATACGCCGGTCGAGCGCAAGGAGATCCCGCAGTACTTCATGAAGATCACGGCCTACGCCGAGGAACTGCTCAGTGATCTCGACAAACTCGATGGCTGGCCGGAGCAGGTGCGCACCATGCAGCGCAACTGGATCGGCCGTTCCGAAGGTGTCGAGGTCGTGTTCGAGGTCGACGGCGAGCCGCTCAAGGTATTCACGACACGCCCGGATACGCTCATGGGCGTGACCTATGTCGCGGTCGCGCCGGAGCACCCGCTGGCGCTGCACGCCGCGCAGGACAATCCGGAGCTGGCGGCCTTCATCGAGGAGTGCAAGGTCATGGAGACCTCGGAAGCGGCCATGGAGACGATGGAGAAGAAGGGTGTCGATACCGGCCTGAAGGCCAGCCATCCGATCACGGGTGAGCAGGTGCCCGTGTTTGCCGCCAACTTCGTGCTCATGGGCTACGGCGAGGGTGCGGTCATGGCCGTGCCGGCGCACGACCAGCGTGACTGGGAGTTTGCCCACAAATACAGTCTGGCCGTCAAGCAGGTGATCGCGCCGGCGGAGGGTGGCGATATCGATCTCGGTGCAGCAGCATTTACCGACAAGGGCGTGTGCGTCAACTCGGGCGAGTTTGACGGCCTCGATTTCGAGGCCGCCTTCACCGCGATTGCCGAGCACCTGAAAGGTGCGGGCAGAGGCGAGACACGCGTGAATTACCGCCTGCGCGACTGGGGGGTATCGCGCCAGCGTTACTGGGGCGCGCCGATCCCGATCATCAACTGCCCGGCGTGTGGCGAGGTGCCGGTGCCCGAGGATCAGTTGCCGGTCGAGTTGCCGACCGATATCGAATTCGATGGCGTCGGTTCGCCGATCAAGAAGATGCCGGCATTCTATGACACGACCTGCCCGAAGTGTGGTGGCAAGGCCGAGCGCGAGACCGATACCTTTGATACCTTCATGGAATCGTCCTGGTATTACGCGCGTTATACCTGCAAGGACAATGACAGCGCGATGCTCGACGAGCGCGCCAACTACTGGCTGCCGGTCGACCAGTACATCGGCGGCATCGAGCATGCCATCCTGCACCTGTTGTCCGCGCGTTTCTACCAGAAATTAATGAGAGATGTTGGCCTGGTCAGCAATGATGAGCCGTTCAGCAACCTGCTGACGCAGGGCATGGTGCTCAAGGACGGCAGCAAGATGTCGAAGTCGAAGGGCAACACGGTCGACCCGCAGGATCTGATCGACAGGTACGGTGCCGACACGGTGCGCCTGTTCACGATCTTTGCCGCACCGCCGGAGCAGTCACTCGAATGGAATGACGATGCAGTGGAAGGCGCGTCACGTTTCCTGCGTCGCCTGTGGAAACTTGCCTACGGCGTGGATACAGGCAGTGTCGCAGGGGTTGACTGGTCTGCTACCAGCAGCGAACTGAAGAAACAGCGTCACGACTTGCACAGTCTGCTCGAACAGGTGAACCGCGATGTCGCGCGTTACCAGTTCAATACCGTGGTGGCTGCGGGCATGAAGATGGTCAACCTGCTCAATGAACTCGAGGGCGGTGACGAGCCACTGCAGCAGGCGTTGTTTGCCGAAGGGGTCGATATCGTCGTGCGTCTGCTCGCGCCGATTGTGCCGCATATTACGCATGCCTTGTGGCAATCGATGGGCCATGACGATGCCGTGCTCGAAGCCGGCTGGCCGCAGCCGGATCCTGCCGCGCTCGTGCAGGACGAGGTCGAACTCGTGGTGCAGGTCAACGGCAAGTTGCGTGGCAAGATCACGGTGGCCGCCGCTGCAGCCAGAGAACAGGTCGAGCAGGCAGCGCTGGCCGATGAGACGGTGGCCAGGCATATCGAGGGCAAGCAGGTGCGCAAGGTGATCGTCGTGCCCGGCAAGTTGGTGAATATTGTCGCGGCGTGATACGTTTCACAGGGCAGTTACAGGTATAAGGGAAGAAAAATAATGAGTACGCGTCGTTCAATCATCGTGGTTTTGTTGGCAGCCATGCTGGCTGGTTGCGGTTTTCACCTGCGTGGCGAAGTCAGTGTGCCGGACAACATGCGCGTCGTCAGTATCGACGGTATCCCCCCCTACAGTGAATTCGCCGTCGACCTGAAACGGGCCCTGACCAGTAACGGTGTCAGCGTGGTCGAGAACGCGGCTGACGCGCAGGCCATCATCAAGCTGTCCAACCTGCGCTTTGACCGCCGTGTGCTGACCGTGTCGTCGGTATCGGGCAAGGTGCGTGAATACGAACTGTCTTACAGCGTCGAGATGCGTGTCGTCGATAGCACCGGCAAGCAACTGCTGGCACCGTATCGCCTGCGCCAGATCCGTGATTACCAGTTTGATGAAAATGACGTGCTCGGCAAATCCACCGAGGAGGCGCAACTGCGCAAGGAAATGCAGGCGGATATGATCCAGCAGTTATTACGGCGTTTGCAGGCCCGCCAGGCAGGTTGATTGTCCCGCGGGATGAAACTCAAAGCCGAACAACTCGATTCCCATCTTGCTGCCGGGCTCGTCCCGGTCTATATCGTCAGCGGTGACGAGCTGCTGCTGGTGCAGGAGGCCGCCGATGCGATCCGGGCCGCGGCCCGGCAACAGGGATATGCGACGCGGGAACTCATGCATGTCGACAAGAGCTTCGACTGGCAGCAGTTACTCGATGCCGCCGGTACGATGTCACTGTTTGCCGAGCGGAAAATCGTTGAACTGCGTATGCCGACAGGCAAGCCGGGTGATGCCGGGCGCAAGGCCTTGATGGCCTGGTGCGAGCGGCCACCCGAAGATACGTTGTTATTGATCATTACCGGCAAGCTCGATGCCGCGACCCAGAAGACCAAATGGTATACGACGTTGGAACAGGCCGGGGTGGCACTGACTCTCTGGCCGCTCGAACTACGCCAGTTACCCGGCTGGCTCGGTGCACGCCTGCGGCAACGCGGCCTCGAGGCCGACGCCGCCGCCCTCGATCTGCTGGCCGAGCGTGTCGAGGGCAACCTGCTGGCTGCGGCGCAGGAGATCGAAAAACTGCACCTGCTGCACGGCGAGGGTCGACTGCGGGTGGACGACATTGCCGATGCGGTAACCGACAATGCCCGGTTCGATATCTATCGCCTCATGGATACGGCGCTCGAAGGTGACAGCCTGAAAACCGCGCGCACGCTGGAGCGCCTGCGTGAAGAGGGCATCGAGCCGGTACTCGTGTTATGGGTGATCGCGCGCGAACTGCGCACCCTGGCGCAGATGGCGACCGATTGCGCGCCGCCAGGGGGGGGGCGCCCCGACCCGGCGGCAGTGGACCAGGCGATGACCCGGGCAAGGGTCTGGCAGCGCCGCAAGATATTGATTAAAAAGGCATTGATGCGCCATGGCCCGAAGCGTTGGCAGGCCTTTGTGCTCGCTGCTGGCCATGCCGACAAGGTGATCAAGGGCCAGGCCCCGGGCAATGTCTGGGATGAATTGTTACAATTATGTCTTGCCGTCACCGGCAACCCGGCCGCGCTCGCGTTAAATCGCAGTACACTGGCCGCATCGTGACGGCCCGACAGATTTTTATGGAGTCCTGACCAGGCATGACTGCAAGCCAGACAGAAGTACAACAGGCGATCGACGTGGCCGCCTATATGCGCCAGCTTGGCGAGCGGGCGCGTATCGCGTCGCGTGCGATGAACCGCGCCAATACCGGGCAGAAGAACGCCGCGCTTGAGGCGATTGCCGCGGCCTTGCTGGCGAACCGTGCGCAACTCCTCGACGCCAACCGTACCGATCTCGAGAACGGCCGTGCCCGGGGACTTGATGATGCCTTGCTGGATCGGCTCGAGCTGAACGAGGAACGCATCGAGGCCATGGCCGAGGGCCTGCGCCAGATTGCCGCCTTGCCGGACCCGGTCGGCGAGATCGCCGATATGAAATATCGCCCGAGCGGCATCCAGGTCGGACGTATGCGTGTCCCGCTCGGTGTGATCGGCATTATTTACGAATCGCGGCCGAACGTGACCGCGGACGCCGCAGCGTTGTGCCTGAAGTCAGGCAATGCCGCGATCCTGCGTGGTGGTTCCGAGGCGCGGCATTCCAACCAGGCCATCGCCGCTTGTGTGCGCAAGGGGCTGGCGGATGCCGGTTTGCCCGAAACCGCGGTGCAGGTGGTCGAAACCACGGATCGTGCCGCGGTCGGTGAGCTCGTGCGCATGCGCGAATTCGTCGACGTGATCGTGCCGCGTGGCGGCAAGGGGTTGATCGAACGTATCAGCGAGGAAGCACGCGTGCCGGTGATCAAGCACCTGCACGGTGTCTGCCATGTCTACATCGATGACGAGGCCGATCCCGACAAGGCGATCAAGGTGGCCTTCAATGCCAAGACCCAGCGTTACGGTACCTGCAACACGATGGAAACCCTGCTCGTGGCGCGCAGCGTTGCCGACAAGGTGTTGCCGGAACTGGGGCGGCTGTATGCCGATGCGGGCGTCGAACTGCGTGGTTGCGACGCGACGCGCGCTATCCTGGCTGACGCGAAGACGGCCACGGATGAAGACTGGGATACCGAGTACCTCGCGCCGATCCTGTCAATACGTATCGTGGACGGACTGGATACCGCGATTGAGCATATTCATGCGCACAGTTCTGCGCATACCGAGTCGATCATCACCGAGAACATCAGCAAGGCACGGCGTTTCCTCACCGAGGTCGATTCGAGCTCGGTCATGGTCAATGCCTCGACGCGGTTTGCCGATGGTTTCGAGTACGGACTTGGTGCCGAGATCGGGATCAGTACCGACAAGATCCACGCGCGTGGCCCGGTGGGACTGGAAGGCCTGACCTCGCAAAAGTATGTCGTCATTGGCGATGGGCACATCCGTTCGTAAGCGGTGAATAGTCTGCCTGACAGTGCAGTCGGCATTCTCGGTGGTACCTTCGATCCTGTGCATTGCGCGCATCTGCGGATTGCGCTCGATATACTCGAACGGTGCAGGTTGACCCAGATCCGGCTGATACCGAATGCACAATCCCCCCTGCGTGACCCGGCACAGGCCTCGAATGCCGATCGCCTGGCAATGTTACAGGCGGCGATCGCAGGCGAAACACGCTTCATCGTGGATGCGCGCGAACTGGATCGCGAAGGCCCATCATTCACGGTGGATACGTTGGCGCAATTGCGCCGGGAACTCGGTGAAACACCGCTGTGTTTTATTCTCGGCGCGGATGCCTTCAGCCAGTTCCATCACTGGCATGACTGGCCGGGAATCCTCGAACTGGCACATCTCGTGGTCGCGCAACGTCCCGGCTGCGGGATTGTGCTGGAAGATGATCGACTCGCCGCTGCCTATGAGCAACGACGCACGGATGATGTGCAGGCCTTGCATAACAGTCCGGCCGGCACCATTTATGTCTGCGAGGTCACACAACTCGCAGTGTCTGCCACACAGGTGCGTAGTCGCGTGCAAACTGGAAAAAGTGCGCGCTGGCTGGTACCGGACGCGGTGTGGGAATACATACAGCAACACAGGCTTTATCAATGACTGAAGTCGTTAATCTGGAAGTGAAAAAACTCCGGCAGGTCGTGCAGGATGCACTCGAGGACATGAAGGCGAAGGATATCCGGGAAATAGATGTGAGTGGCATCAGCGGTTTTACCGATATCATGTTTATCGCCAGCGGTACTTCGAGCCGCCAGGTGAAATCGATCGCCAATCGTGTCGTCGAGCGCGCCAAGGAAAATGGTGTGCGGCCGCTCGGTGTTGAGGGTGATATGACGGGCGAGTGGGTGCTCATCGATCTCGGTGATGTCGTTGTGCACGTCATGCTGCCGCAGATCCGTGATTTCTATAACCTGGAAAAACTCTGGACCATGCAGGACGCGGAAGCGGACGAGGCGGCGGAACAGGACAGCCCGGACGCCTGACGGTCTTGCATGCATATCCATGTGATTGCCATTGGCCAGCGCATGCCCGGCTGGATTCAGCAGGGTGTCGATGATTACGCCAAACGCCTGCCGCCGCAATTCGGTTTCAGGATTATTGAATTAGCAGCCACGAAACGGGGCAGCGGTGCTCCGCACAAGGCGATCGCGGAAGAAGGTGAACGCCTGTTGCAAGCAGTACCGAAAGGCGCGCGGATTATCGCGCTGGACGAGCGGGGCCGACAATGGCAAACCCGCGAACTGGCGCGGGCGCTGGATGACTGGACCCATGATGGCCGCGATGTGGCGCTGCTGATCGGTGGTGCGGATGGCCATAGCGATGCGGTGCGCAGCCGGGCCGAACGGCTCTGGTCGCTGTCGGCGCTGACCCTGCCGCACGGCCTGGTGCGCGTCGTGCTTACCGAACAACTGTATCGTGCCTGGAGCCTGCTGGGCGGCCACCCTTACCACCGCGATTGAGCCGTGGGTGTTAAACTGGCCCGAATACCCCGATCAGACGGATATGATGCGTAAGCCGGCACACCTCAATCTAGCTTCCCGTTCACCGCGTCGTCGTGAACTGCTCGAACAAATCGGGGTCGATTATGTCATGGTACATGTCGACGTCGACGAAACCCCCCATGCCGACGAATCGCCAACGGCCTTTGCGCAACGCCTGGCACTGGAAAAGGCCCGGGCCGGCCTGGCTGCCCGGGCAGGAAATGACTGGCCGGTGCTCGGCGCAGACACCATCGTCGTGTGTGACGGACAGATCCTCGGCAAGCCGACCGACCGGGCCGATGCGCAGCGCATGCTCGGGATGCTGTCCGGGCGCGAACACGAGGTCATGTCAGCGGTTGCGCTGGCCGATGGGCAGCGTGCCCGGGTCCGGCTCAGCAGCAGCCGGGTGCGGTTCCGGCCGTTGCAAGAGGGGGAAATCGTGGCCTATTGTGCCAGCGGTGAGCCGGATGACAAGGCCGGGGCCTATGCCATCCAGGGCCGGGCAGCGGCCTTCATCGAGCGGCTCGAGGGCAGTTACAGTGGCGTCATGGGTTTGCCGCTATTCGAGACGGCGGCCTTGCTGGAGGAATTTGCGATGCCGGTCCTGTGAATGCCAGGGCCGGGTGATATTATGAAATGCTGATTGGCCGTTTCTGCGAGGGGCGGGCGGATAGCGCAAGCAGGATTTGCATAATAATAAGGAATAAACCAGTTGTTGCATGGGAGTCCACATGAGCAGTGAGTTGTTGATAAACGTCACCCCGAATGAAACCCGTGTTGCACTGGTCGAAAACGGCGTGCTGCAGGAATTGTATATCGAGCGCGAGGGCAGCCGCGGCCTGGTCGGCAATGTCTACAAGGGCCGGGTGTCGCGCGTGCTGCCCGGCATGCAGGCAGCCTTCGTTGATATTGGCCTGGAGCGGGCGGCCTTCCTGCATGCCTCGGACATTGTCGTAAGCGGTGAAGGCAACCAGGCTGAGCCTCGGCCGGAGGCCATTACTGCCCTGGTCCGCGAGGGTGACAGTATTTGCGTGCAGGTGATTAAGGACCC
>JASFJH010000059.1:0-8945 GCA_050122215.1 Granulosicoccaceae bacterium
TCCTCGAACGAGGACAATACGCGCAGAGGCACATTATATTTGCTGGCAAACTCTACCGAGCGGATTTGCAATACTTTCGAGCCGAGACTTGCCATCTCGAGCATCTCTTCATAGGTAATCTTCTCAAGCCGGCGCGCCTTGGAGACGACCCGTGGATCGGTGGTGTAGACGCCATCCACGTCAGTGTAAATCTGGCATTCATCGGCCTCGAGGGCCGCTGCCATGGCCACAGCAGTCGTGTCCGAACCGCCGCGTCCCAGCGTGGTGATATTGCCATTTTCATCCACGCCCTGGAAACCGGCCACGACCACGACACGACCTGCCTCCAGGTCAGCACGGACTTTCGCAGCATCGATTTCCATAATACGCGCTTTGTTATGGACATTATCGGTGAGGATACGCACCTGCGAACCGGTATAGGAACGCGCCGGGCAACCCTTGGCCTCGAGCGCCATACTCAGCAAGGCGATCGTGACCTGCTCGCCGGTTGCGACCAGCACGTCCATCTCCCGCGGTACCGGTTTCTCACTGATCGCGCTGGCCAGTTCGAGCAGACGATTGGTTTCGCCACTCATGGCCGAAACCACGACCACCAGCTGGTGATCCTCGTTATGCGCCTTGATAATGCGATCCGCGACGGCGTTGATGCGTTCAACGCTGCCAACCGAGGTACCACCGTATTTTTGGACGATCAGTGCCATAAAAAACTGTTCCAGGGGCCGCGAGTATTCAGCGGGACAATTAAAAGGCGGTGATTTAACACCAAAAGACGCGGAAATTCAAAGCGGAAAATCAGACAAAAGGGGTCAGGCACCGAGCTGCTGACCGACCCAGTCCGTAACCGAAGCCAGCGCAGCGTCAAGCGCCGAGGCATCCTTACCCCCGGCCTGCGCCATGTCCGGGCGACCGCCGCCCTTGCCACCACACGGCTGGGCAACGACATTGACCAGATCGCCAGCCTTGATGCGATCTGTGGCGTCCTTGCTGACCCCGGCCACGAGGCTGACCTTGTCACCACTCGCGGTAGCGAGGACGACAGCCGCCGTGCCGAGTTTCTGTTTGAGCTGGTCAACGGTATCGCGCAACGATTTCGGATCGACACCGTCGAGACGGGCCGCCAGTACCTTGATGCCCGCGATCTCGACGGCCTGGCTGGCCAGGTCACTGCCCGCCGAGCTGGCCAGTTTTTGCTTCAGTTGGTCGAGTTCTTTCTCCAGTTTGCGGCTGCGTTCCAACAGCTGGCTGACACGATCCGCGGCATCATCACGCTTGCCCTTGAGCATCGCGGCAATCGTTGCCATCTGCTGCTCGGCCGAGTTGACCCAGGCAAGTGCACGTTCACCGGTCACGGCTTCGATACGGCGCACGCCGGCAGCGATACCGGTCTCGGCAACGATCTTGAACAGGCCGATATCGCCGGTACGTTTTACGTGCGTACCACCACACAACTCGACCGAGAAGTCAGCCATGCTGAGTACACGCACTTTACTGTCGTACTTTTCACCAAACAGTGCCATCGCTCCTGAAGCCTTGGCCGCCTCGAGATCCATGAGTTGCGTCCGCACCTCGTGGTTCTGGCGAATCTGTTCATTCACAATCGTTTCAATCTGCGCAAGTTGTTCCGCTGTCACCGGTTCGAAGTGCGAGAAGTCAAAGCGCAGACGTTCGGCATCGACGAGCGAGCCTTTCTGCTGCACATGTTCACCCAGCACCTGGCGCAAGGCCGCATGCAACAGGTGCGTAGCAGAGTGATTCAGTGCCGTGGCCTGCCGTGCAGTCGTATCGACATCTGCAGTAATCATGTCGCCAACAGTCAATGCACCGCGGCTCATTTTGCCGATATGCAGCACCGTGCCGGTACCGACCTTCTGGGTGTCACTGACATCGAAGCTCACATCCGCTTCTTCAAGCACCCCGGTGTCACCGACCTGGCCACCCGACTCGGCATAGAACGGCGTCTGCTCCAGCACAACCACACCTTCCTGACCTGCCTCCAGGCTATCTGACGGCTGGCCGTCATGAAACAGCGCAACTACCCGTGTGTCTTCTACAAGGTGTTCATAACCGGTAAACGGAGTGGTGATGTCCAGGTGAAACTCGCCGGTATCCGTGGTATGGAACTTGCCGGCGGCACGCGCGCGATCACGCTGCGCATCCATTTCTTTTTCAAAGCCGGCTTCATCCACTATGAGACCGCGTTCGCGTGCCACATCGGCGGTCAGGTCGACCGGGAAGCCGTAGGTATCATATAAGCGGAATACCGTATCACCCGGGATAGTCTTGCCTTTCAGGCCGGCAATCGCTTCTTCGAGGTGGCCCATGCCCTGTTCGAGTGTTTCGGCAAAGCGTTCTTCCTCGGTGCGCAATACACGCTCCACCTGTTCACTACCTTTTATTAATTCCGGGTAGGCCTCGCCCATGACCTCGCATAAGGGCGCCACGAGTTTCCAGAAGAACACATCCTTGACGCCGAGTTTGTAGCCATGGCGGATGGCGCGCCGAATAATACGGCGCAATACGTAACCACGCCCCTCATTCGAGGGAATAACACCATCGACGACAAGAAAGCTGCAGGCGCGAATATGATCAGCAATGACGTTCAGGGATGAACTAATGTCGCGGGAGGCATGGACGCCGGGAGCGACAACACGCAGTGATGACTGCTGCAGGTCATCACTACCCACAATCTTTGCCGCCTCGCGGATCAAATGCTGGAATAAATCGATGTCGTAGTTGTTGTGCATGCCCTGCATGACGGCCGCAACGCGTTCCAGACCCATACCGGTATCCACCGACGGCTTCGGCAGCGGGTTCAACGTGCCCTGTTCATCGCGGTCATACTGCATGAAGACGAGGTTCCAGATCTCGATGTAGCGATCGCCATCTTCTTCCGGTGTGCCCGGCGGTCCACCGGCGACTTCCGGGCCATGGTCATAGAAGATCTCGCTACTCGGACCACACGGGCCGGTATCGCCCATGGTCCAGAAGTTATCGCTTTCATAAGGCTTGCCGCCCGGCTTGTCGCCGATGCGGGTAAAACGCTCGTTGCTCACACCGAGTTCTTTCAGCCAGATGTCTGCGGCCTCATCGTCATCCTTATAGACAGTGATCCAGAGTTTTTCCTCCGGCAGTTTCAACATTTCCGTCAAAAATTCCCAGGCGAACCTGATTGCATCCTGCTTGAAGTAATCACCGAAGCTGAAGTTGCCGAGCATCTCGAAGAAGGTGTGATGGCGCGCGGTATAACCGACGTTTTCCAGGTCGTTGTGCTTGCCGCCGGCGCGGACGCAACGCTGTACGCTCGTGGCGCGCGTGTAGTCGCGTTTCTCGCGTCCCAGGAAAGTATCCTTGAACTGCACCATGCCGGCATTCGTGAACAACAGGGTCGGATCATTGGCCGGCACCAGCGGGCTACTGGGCACAATCGTATGACCCTTGCTTTCGAAATAGGCAAGAAAGGCCTTACGGATGTCTGCACTGCTCATCATATGTCTAATCGTCCAACCCTTTCACGGCCACACTGATGTGGCTGTTTGCAAATCCTCGGTACTGCAAAAAGCGCATTTGCTTCGCCTTTTGCGCATAATCAGATGGCGCATCGGCACCATACTTGCGCTCCCGCACCTCTTCGGCCAGCGCGTACCAGTCCACCTCATCGGTGTCCAGATACTGCCGGATGGTCGCGTCATCGACACCGCGTTCGCGTAACTCCATGCGGATCCGCACCGGGCCATAGCCGCGGGCACTGCGCATGCGCACATAGGTTTCCGCAAAGCGTGCGTCACTGAGCAGGCGACCGTCAAGCAAGCCGGTCACCACCCTGTCGACAATCTCGGGGGGGAAGTCTTTCTGTTGTAGCTTGCGTGTCAGTTCCAGCACCGAATGCTCGCGGCTGGCGAGCATCCTTGTAGCTGACTGCAGGGCTTTGTCATACATGGCAACAGACCTTCTACCCGCGGCGTATAGTAGCCCAGCCGGCGGGGGACATAAAGCAAAAGGGGCGCCCGCGACACGCGGGAGCGCCCCATGCTCGCCTGTATCTTATTTGGCTGCCGCCTCGTCGATGTCATCCTCCTGCCCGGGCATGGGCACGACATTCTCACTTGACGGCAACAACCTGGCGCGGATTTGCGCCTCGATTTCATCGGCCATGTCCGGGTTCTCCTTGAGGAAGTTACGGACATTGTCCTTGCCCTGGCCGATACGCTCACCGTTATAGCTGTACCAGGCGCCGGATTTGTCGACGATGCCTTCCTTGACGCCGATATCGATGATTTCACCCTCATGCGAGATGCCCTCACCGTACAGGATATCGAATTCGACCTGTTTGAACGGCGGCGCCACCTTGTTCTTCACGATCTTGACGCGGGTCTCGTTACCGACCACCTCGTCAGCCTTCTTGATCGCGCCGATGCGGCGGATATCGAGGCGCACCGAGGAGTAGAACTTGAGCGCATTACCGCCGGTGGTAGTCTCCGGGCTACCGAACATAACGCCGATCTTCATGCGGATCTGGTTAATAAAGATGACGAGCGTATTCGAGCGTTTGATGTTACCGGTCAGCTTGCGCAGCGCCTGAGACATGAGGCGGGCCTGCAGGCCGACATGTGAATCGCCCATGTCGCCTTCGATTTCCGCCTTTGGTGTCAGGGCCGCTACCGAGTCGACCACGACCACATCGACTGCGCTGGAGCGCACCAGCATATCGGTGATCTCGAGCGCCTGTTCACCCGTATCCGGCTGCGACACGAGCAGGTCATCGACATTCACGCCAATCTTCTCGGCATACAGCGGGTCGAGGGCGTGCTCGGCATCGACGAACGCACAGGTACCACCGGCCTTTTGCGCCTCGGCAATAACCTGAAGGGTCAACGTGGTTTTACCCGATGATTCCGGGCCGTAGATCTCGACGACGCGGCCCTTCGGCAGGCCGCCGATGCCCAGCGCGATATCAAGGCCGAGCGAACCGGTCGAAATCGGCGCTATCGTGCGGTCCACGGTCGATTCCCCCATGCGCATGACCGTGCCCTTGCCAAACTGCTTTTCAATCTGGCCCAGCGCGGCGGCCAGTGCTTTTTGCTTCTGTTCCCCTGTTTCAGCCATTTTTCTTCTCCATTCGTAACGATACTGGTTAATTTGCTTAACTGCCGTGGCAACCCGCTGGCCGCCTTGATGGAGTCAGACTACGCAATACATTTCTCTGTGTCAATATTTTTTACTACCTAGTTATTTTATACGCTATAGTAATTTCTATCAGAGTATTGTGCAGGAGGCTATAATCCCCTGCCAGGAGAGGGAGTAAAGGTATGGCAGTCACATTCAAGGGCCCGGCAGACATAAAGTGGAACACCCGGCAACGCCTGCAATATATTGAAATCATGGCATTTTATACGGGTGTCGTGACACGTAGCGATGTCGCGCGCAGCTTCGGCATCTCCGATGCAGCGGCCACCAAGGACTTGAAGCTGTACGGCCAGCTCGCCCCGGACAACCTGAGCTACCAGCACAACGTGTTCGGCTTTGTGCCCACCGAGCGCTTCGAGGCCATGTTTGCCGACCTGGAGCCGCGCGTGGTCCTGCCCATGATCGCCGCCAACCTGGCTGCCTCGGGTGGGCCGACCGACGAGGCCTCGCTGTACGGCGTGACCGTGGAAAACCTGCCCCTGCCCGTGCGCCTGCCGGACGCACATGTCTGCGCCCCGATCATTCGCGCCGTCAAGCAACGCAAGCAACTCCGGGTCAGCTACAAGTCCCTGTCCGACCGCAACGAGGGCGACACGCGCATCATCGAGCCGCACGCGCTGATCAACACGGATCTGCGCTGGCATGTGCGCGCCTACAGCCATGACACCTATGACTTCCGGGATTTCGTGCTGTCGCGGTTTGTGGCTGCCGAGGTATTGCCTGAAGACGCCGAGTCGAGCCCGGAATACGATGACGACTGGGTCGAGATGATCACCCTGCGACTCTCGCCCCATCCCGACCTGAAACCACGCAAGCGCGACAGCCTGATGATCGACTACCGCGCCGTGGCTGGCCTGATTGAATTGCAGGTACGGCGCGCGCTGGTCGGTTACGTCTTGCATCGCCTGTCGGTGGACACGACACCCGATCACAGCATGAACCCGAATGCGTACCAGCTGATTCTCGTCAATAGAGATGAGGTAGAACCCTTTGCCGGCTGGGCGTTTTTATAAAGAAGTTGGCAGTCGTAGGCTGGCACAGGAACAGAGTGACGTGTGCCGACTGACTACTGCAAACTTATTCCACGGTGATACCGCCGGAGAACAATTTATCCTGGTATCATACAACCTCCCGCGACTGCTTCAGGCAAGGTGACAGCGTATGGCATTGAAAGAGTTATCAATCGGACTGGGTATTCTGGCCGGCTCCGCCGGGGTCACGAACAGCGGTTACGGTTTGTACCAGAACTTTGTCGTCGAGCCTTCCCGGAATGCCGAATACAACATGGCCCTGATGACGGAAACACCGCTGCTGGTTGAGTCGGTGGAAATTCAACCCGTCAGCGATCTCGCCATGCGTGTCGAGGTGACCGTAAAAATTTTCAAGACCGGCGATATCCTCGTGGAGAGCGGCAACCGGCGTCAGTACATTCCCTTTAGACTGGCGAGTGACGCCGTGGCGCAGAACAGTCTGATCCGCGCGGCATTTGCGGCCGAAACGCAACTGATTGATGGCGTTGAATATGAAGTCAAGATCCTGCGTTACCTGGAAACCGTCAAGCCGCTAGCGGATAACAAGATGCAACGAGTTCGCACCTATGCGGATGGCAATGTTGAGACCAGCATTATCGACATGCGCTCCAACAAGGTGCTGGAAACCAATACCGTACACAAAGAATTGACCGAGACCGAACGCAAGGCGATCGAGGCCAGTCCCTACAAAAAGAAAACCTTTGTTCCCCTGCAATAAAGTTGGCAGTAAGCAGGTCGGATTCCCCCATTCGGGGATAAAAGAGAACGCCAGTGAACGTAATCCGGCACATCATTGTCGGCACACGTCACTCTGTTCCTGTGCCGACCTACGTTAATGAATGAAAACTTCTTAACACCTCGTACTGCACGCCCTCGGGGTTGGTGTGTGACTGCACAAGGCAAAAGCTGTTTATCGACCAGGTGACCGGCTTGATCTCGAAGTCACGCAGGTGCGACACCTTGCGCATGAGCGTGAGGTGCGCCTTGAACGGCCGCTCGTCGATGTCGAAACCACACGCCGCAACACCTTCGTTCACCCTCCTTGCCAGGTCCTGCAATGCTTCGGGGACTTCGCTTGCACCCAGCCACAGTACCCGTGAGCGTGAGAATGCGCCAAGCTGATCAAGTTGCAGGGTAAAAGGCGTAAAGCGAATACGCTCTGCCATTTCTTCCAGGCACGGCAAGTCCGATGTTGGTACATGGCCGATAAAGGCAAGCGTTATATGCAGGTTGTCGACGTGTACCGGCCGGCCCCGGTGTTGCAGCACGGCCTCGCGCTGGATTTTGCCCAGCTGCTTGCGCACCTGATCATCCGGCCACAGGGCAAAAAACAGGCGTAAGGTGTCGTTCATGTCTCGAGCAGTTTCAGCACGCCTTCGAGCGCATGTTGTACTGACTGGCGGCGCACGGCCTCACGGTCGCCATCGAAGTGGCGGGTCTCGCTGGACACGTCGATATTGCGCACGGCACCGGCGACCATGTCGGCCAGTCCCCAGGCAAAACACACGGTACCGAGCGGTTTGTCCGGCGTACCACCACTCGGTCCGGCAATACCACTGACCGCCACGACCATGGCGGCACGGCTGCGTGCCAGTGCACCCTCCGCGAGGGCGCGCACGGTCGGCTCACTGACTTCACCGTTGGCATCGATGATCGCCGCCGGCACACCTAGCATGCTCTGCTTGGCATTGCGGTTGTAGACAATAAACCCGCAGTCAAACCAGCACGAACTGCCCGGGATGTCCGTCACCGTCTTCGCGATCCAGCCGCCCGTGCAGGACTCGGCCGTGGCCAGAAAAATCCCGCGCGCCGACAGCGCTTCACCGACGCGGCTGGCGAGTGCCTGTAATGTCGTGTCGTTCATATGCTTATAGTAGCGCAGGTGTGCACGCCAGACATGTGTCAAATGCCGTTTTTCGCTACACTGTGGCGGATGTCGAGCACACTGCCAACCAGCCCGCAACATACGCCAATGATGCAGCAATACCTGCGCATCAAGGCCGACTACCCTGACATGCTGTTGTTCTACCGCATGGGCGACTTCTACGAGCTTTTTTATAGCGATGCACAACGAGCCGCGGAGCTGCTCGACATTACCCTGACTGCGCGCGGCCAGTCGGCTGGCGAGCCGATCCCGATGGCCGGCGTGCCGTGGCATGCCGCGGAAAACTACCTGGCGCGACTCATCAAGCTCGGTGAGACAGTCGCGATCTGCGAACAGATCGGCGACCCGGCGACCTCGAAGGGCCCGGTCGAACGCGAGGTGGTGCGCATCATCACGCCCGGCACGGTCACCGACGAGGCGCTGCTCGATGACAGGGCCGACAACCTGCTCGCCGCCGTGCATGAGCATAACGACGAGTGGGGGCTGGCCACACTCGACATGGGCAGCGGCCATTTCACGGTATTGCAGACCGACGATGTGGAAGTGGTCGCGGCCGAACTGGCCCGCCTGCGACCGGCCGAGTTACTCATCAGCGAGGAACTCGATGCCGTGCCGGTAGCCGGGCATGCCCGTGCCAACACGGCCCTGCCGGCCTGGCAATTCGTGCACCGCACCGCGCACCAGACCCTGTGCGAGCATTTCGGCACCTGCGATCTGCACGCGTTTGACTGTGAAGAGATCAACTGCGCGATCGCCGCAGCCGGCGCGCTGATGCAGTATGCGCGACATACCCAGCGTACTGCCCTGCCGCATATCCGGCAATTGCAGCGCGAACGGCATGATGC
>JASFJH010000060.1:0-8921 GCA_050122215.1 Granulosicoccaceae bacterium
CTGGCTGGCGACACAGTCCGTCGACAACCCGGAACTGGTGCTGGCACTGGCCGAAGGGGCACCCCTGCGGGCCGTCACGCTGGCCGAACAGGACCTGCCGGGCCTGCGTGAGCAGTTGCTTGCAGAACTCGAGGCACTTGCCGCGGGGCAGCGCGATCCCGTCGAGATTGCCGGGCAATGGCACAAACTCAGCGATTCGACGCCCTTATATTGGTTTCGGCAGTGGATTATGGATATGATCAGACTCAAATCCGCCAACACGCCGGCGCACCTGGCCAACCCCGACATGGCAGGGCGTTTGCATACACTCGCGGAAAAGCTAGACTTGGTAAAGCTGTATCGCCTGCTGGATGGCCTGAACGAGTCTCTGAGACTGCTCGGCAGCAGCCAGGTGAATCCGCAATTACTGACTGAAGAACAATTAATTCGCTGGCAAGCCAGCGCCAGGTAACGTGTAACTGACTATGTCTGGAAAACCCAAAATGCCCGGACGACAGGGGATCCTGTCGCTGACGATCAAAGACAAGAGCGCCCTGTATGCGGCGTACATGCCGTTTGTCAAAAACGGCGGCCTGTTTATCCCGACGCACAAGCACTACAAGCTCGGCGACGAGGTATTCATGTTGCTGACTCTGATGGATGAGACAGAGAAGATACCGGTCGCCGGTAAAATCGTCTGGATTACCCCCCAGGGCGCGCAAGGCAACCGCGCGGCCGGTGTCGGTGTGCAATTCAGCGATCTGGATAACGGTGCGGCGCGCAACAAGATCGAAACCTATCTTGCCGGTGCCCTGCAATCTGATCGCATTACCCACACGATGTAAACGCCACCACCCCGGTGGCCGGAATCCCCATGCATAACCTGCTCGTCGATTCGCATTGCCATATCGATCTGATTGATTATGGAAAGATTGGTGGCGATCCACAATCCGCCGTACAACAGGCCTCGGAAAACGGGGTGGGCTACATGCTTTGCGTGTGCGTTAACCTCGAACAATATCCCGCCATGCGCAAGGCCGTTGCCGGCATGGAAAATGTGTTCGTTTCGGTGGGCGTCCACCCCAATGAACACGAGGGTAAGGACCCGAGCGTCAAGGAATTGCTCGAACTTGCCGATGATGAGCGTGTTGTCGCCATTGGTGAAACCGGTCTTGACTATTACCGCAACGAAGGTGATATGACATGGCAGCACGATCGCTTCCGCCGGCATATCGAGGCGTCGAAACAATCGGGCAAGCCACTTATCATTCATACCCGTGATGCCAAAAACGACACCATCCGCATGATGCGTGAAGAAAAGGCACAGGATGCCGGCGGCGTGATGCATTGTTTTGCCGAAGACTGGGAGATGGCCAGGCAATCACTGGATCTGGGCTTTTATATTTCTTTTTCCGGTATCGTGACATTCAAGAGCGCGACGACATTACAGGATGTTGCCAGACGCGTACCGCTGGATCGCATGCTCGTGGAAACCGATTCGCCATGGCTTGCACCAGTCCCTTACCGCGGCAAGACCAACCAGCCTGCCTATGTGCGGCATGTCGCCGAGTTTATCGCGCAACTACGGGGTGAATCTGTCGAGACCATCGCCGAGGCAACAACGGAGAACTTTTTCCGGCTGTTCGGAACGGCCAGGCCGGTGCAGCAGTAGCTACTCAAACAGCAGGACGCGCTATGAAGTTCTATTTTTCATCATTATTTGTCGCGGTCCTGTTATATCTCCTCGTCACGGTGCTGGTCTTTATCGGGCTGGCTATCGGCTATGGTTGGCACATCGGTAGTGAACTGTACGCCAGTCTGACGGCCCAGGGTAATGAACAGCTATTCAGCGATACCGCGATAACTGTCACGATTACTGTTTTGTTATTACCTTATCTTGCTGCCGGCTATATTGCGGCGCGTATCGCCCACGGCGCTGAATACTTCAATGCAGCAATCGCCGCCGTGGTCCTGATCGGCCCGTTCGTATTCTTCTATCCACCCGGATCGCCGCTCATATTGGTGGCGTATAGTGCAGCAGCTGCCGTTATGTTGATTGGTGCGGCCGTGGCACACTGGAGACGTGTTCGTGACACTCGTCGTCTGGCACAATACCAGCAGGATTGAGTCTTATGGCCGGTGATTCACGAAAAGTTATTTACGCTGCGCTGGTCGGTAATACGCTGATCTCGGCGACCAAGTTTCTGGCAGCCGCCATCACGGGCAGCTCCGCCATGCTGTCAGAAGGCATCCACTCCGTGGTCGATACCGGCAACCAGTTACTGTTACTGCATGGCCTGAAGCAGGCCAGGAAACCCGCGGATGAGGATTTCCCCTTTGGTCATGGCAAGGAAGTCTATTTCTGGAGTTTCGTCGTTGCCATACTGATCTTCGCGCTGGGTGGTGGCATCTCGATCTACGAAGGTGTTAAACACCTGCAACATCCAACAACTATCGCTAATCCGCTTATTAACTATATCGTCCTGGCACTGGCAATAATCTTTGAAGGGGGCGCGTGGTACTTTGCATTCACGGAATTCCGGAAACTGAAAGATGGCCGTGGCTATATCGAGGCCGTGCAGCGCGCCAAGGATCCCTCCATGTTTGTCGTCCTGTTTGAAGACTCTGCCGCGATTCTCGGGCTGCTGGTAGCACTGGCCGGTGTATTACTGACTGACATCACAGGCAACGGTATGTTCGATGGTGCGGCCTCGGTCACTATTGGCCTGATCCTGCTCGGCACTGCAATCTGGCTGGCCTATGAAACCAAGGGCCTGTTGATTGGTGAAAGTGCCAGCAAGGGCGTGGTCAGCGGGATACGGGGTATAGTTGCTGCTCACGCGCACGTTGGCAAGATAAACGAGGTGCTCACCATGCACATGGGCCCTGATTACATACTGGCGACTGTCAGTGCCGATTTTGTCGATAGCGTATCCTCTGCAGAAGTGGAGGCCACGGTTGCGGCACTCAAGCGCGAGGTGGCACAACAGTACCCGCAGGTAAAAAAAGTGTTTATCGAGGCGAATGCCAACAAACAGAAATAGTCATGCCAACAGGTTGTGCAGTACACTGTTTACCGATTATTCAAACGAAGCAAAGGCGTAGCGACATGTTGAAAAAAATGATGCTTGTTCTGGCGATTGCCGCGTTGGCCGCGTGCAGCAAGGTAACGTCCGAGAATTACAGCAAGCTTGAATCCGGCATGGAATTTTCAGACGTGCAGAAGATCCTGGGTGCACCGGATTCCTGCAGCGAGGCACTGGGTACCAAGTCCTGTGTCTGGGGTGACGACAAACGCAATATCACGGTTAATTTCATTGCCGATAAAATGATAGCCGCCTCGGGCACCGGCCTGAAGTAATCACCGTTTTTTCACCGGGCTATGGCTTTCTGTAGATCTTTTATCTTGTCGTGTTTAGCGGCGTTATCCGGCAGGCAAACCGGGCAGTCTGCCCAACAGGCCGAGGACCGTGTCCAGGTCCTGCCGTGTCGTATAGAAATGCGGCGAGAAGCGGATGCCGCCGCCGCGTTCGGCACAGATCACCTTGTTTGCCATGAGATGCTGGTGTAGCGCATGGCTCTCCATGCCGCGGTGCCTGAACGTCACGATCCCGCTGCGGCGCGACTCGCGCGCGTCTGACAGCAGTTCCAGCGCATCATTATTATCTATATAATCAATAAGATATGAGGTGTTTTTAAGAATATTTCTGGAAACTGTATCGAGGCCAACGTCCAGCAACAAGCCAAGGCTGGCGTGCAGGGCATGCACCCCGAACATGTTCGGACTGCCACACTCAAAACGTCGCCCGGAGACGGCCGGTTGCCAGTCATGGGCATCAAAATCGTACATGTTTTCGGCCATATGCCAGCCGTATTCATACAATTTCAATAACTTGCGTGATTGCTCGCGTGTCCAGAACAACGCCAGGCCCTCCGGGGCGAGCATCCACTTGTGCCCATCAGCCATGACAAAATCGGCCTGGATGGTCTGCACATCGAATGGCAGGGCACCGATCATCTGGATGGCATCGACGCAAAACAGGCGTCCCGCATCTTTACAGGCCTGTCCCAGTCGCTCCAGGTCCATTCTCAGGCCGCTGGCATACTGGACGGCACTGATTGCCAGCAAGTGCGTGTTGTCATCGCAGGCCTCCAACAGGGCCTGTTCGGGATCCTGCAGGCCGGAAATACGCACGAAGCGGGTTTCTACACCATAGCGGGACAGGGATTGCCAAACCATGCGGTTAGAAGGGAATTCTTCCCAGGCCGTGACGACGTTCTGACCGGGTTGCCACTCCAGCCCATGCGCGACCATCGACAGGGCCTCGGAAGTGTTTTTGACCAGTGCAATATCATCTGCCGAGGCGGCGTTGAGCAGGGCACGGCAGCGCTCACGCAGTGACTGTTCAACCTCGAGCCATCGTGGATAATGACTCGCGCCCTGGTGCAGGTTTTCATCAGTAAATTGCGCGATCGCATCAGCCGTACACTTCGGCAAGGGCGCCACGGCGGCATGATTCAGGTAGATAATACCCGTGGCGAGAGGAAATTGTTCGTCATACGAAATGTTCATGGATAGTGATAGTACTATGCAGGGGGGATGATTGACTAATATTGCATAGGATTACACGAGGGCGTCCAGCAACCTGCTTGAGAGCGTTTCGTCCAGAGAAGCCAGGAAAATACACATGTACAGAGCATGCTGTTACCATCATAGTTATAAATTGAACAATCGAAATAGTTGCCCGGACTGGGATATACCCGCATGACCACAGATAAAACCATTGTAGGTTGGCGCGAATGGGTTACCTTGCCCGATCTCGGCATCAGGGACATCAAGGTCAAGATTGATACGGGAGCAAGAACATCAGCATTGCATGCTTTTGACCTGAAGACCTTCACGGAGGATGGGGTCAAAAAGATTTGGTTCGCCATACACCCCCTGCAGAAGCGCGTGGACGTCGTCAAGGAATGCATAGCGGAGGTGCTGGACCAGCGTTGGGTAAGTGATTCGGGTGGGCATCGGGAAAAACGTTATGTCATCCGGACAAATATCGCCCTGGGTGATAACCTGTGGCCGATCGAAATGACACTCACCAATAGAGACAATATGAAATTCAGAATGTTACTGGGGCGTACAGCGATGCACGATCGACTCATTGTCGATCCTTCAGCTTCTTATCTCCTTGGCAAACGACACAAGAATAAAACCATCTAAAGTAATAATACATACCGATATTAATTATGAAGATTGCCATTTTATCAAGAAATCCGAAATTATATTCAACTCGCCGCCTCGTGGAGGCGTGTGAGAAACGTGGGCATGAGGCAAGAGTAATAGATGCCCTGAGGTGTTATATGAACATCAGTTCACATAAACCTGAGGTGCATTACAAGGGCGAAACGCTGGAAAAGTTCGATGCTATTATTCCGAGAATCGGCGCATCGATAACCTTTTATGGTACTGCTGTTCTGCGCCAGTTAGAAATGATGGGCATTTATCCGCTTAATGAATCAGTAGCGATATCACGTTCACGTGACAAATTGCGCTCCTTGCAATTACTCTCCAGGAAAGGTATTGGCATGCCGGTAACAGGCTTCGCGCATTCACCAGATGACATTCAGGATGTCATCCAAATGGTGGGCGGAGCTCCACTGGTCATCAAGCTTCTCGAAGGCACGCAAGGCATAGGTGTTGTACTTGCGGAGACGAAAAAAGCTGCCGAAAGTGTTATCGAGGCATTCATGGGGCTGAAAGCCAATATTATGGTACAGGAATTCATCAAGGAGGCAGGTGGCGCAGATATCCGCTGTTTTGTGATTGGTGAGAAAGTGGTGGCCTCAATGAAGCGGCAAGCAAAAGAAGGGGAGTTTCGTTCCAATATTCATCGCGGTGGTCACGCCGAGATCATCAAAATCACCCCGGAGGAACGCTCGACAGCTGTTCGTGCAGCTAAAATCATGGGGCTGAACGTTGCCGGCGTGGATATACTGCGTTCAAACCATGGCCCCGTGGTCATGGAGGTAAATTCTTCACCCGGATTGCATGGCATTGAAAGTGCGACTAACAAGGATGTTGCAGACCTGATTATTGCTTTCATTGAAAAAAATGCCAAACCATTCAAGACACGCACACGTGGCAAAGGCTGATCATAAACAACAGGATTTTCATCTTGCTGGCAATATTATCAAGCCAGGTTCAAAGCTTACTATTGATTTGCCGGTAACGCGGCTTTATACGCATACACCCATTGCCGTACCTGTTCGTGTCGTACATGGGCGAAAACCTGGCCCCAAATTATTCATCAGTGCAGCTATTCATGGTGACGAAATAAATGGTGTGGAAATCATCCACCGGCTGCTTGAGCACTGGGCAGTAAAACGTTTACGCGGAACCCTGTTGGCGATACCTGTTGTCAATATTCATGGTTTTATACACCAATCACGCTATCTACCTGATCGGCGCGATTTGAACAGAAATTTCCCGGGATCGAAAAAGGGTTCATTGGCCGCCCGTCTCGCGCACCTGTTCATGAACGAGATTGTCAAGCAATGTGATTACGGGATTGATCTCCATACTGCAGCAATCCATCGTGACAATCTTCCACAAATACGTGCCAACCTGGATCACCCAGAGACATTGCGTCTGGCAACAGCATTCGACGTCCCCGTCCTGATTAACGCAAACCTGCGCGACGGGTCCTTGCGTGAAGCCGCGGCTGAAGAAGGGGTGCCAATGCTGTTATACGAAGGGGGAGAGGCGTTACGCTTCAACGAACTCGTCATTCGGGCCGGCACACGGGGCATAATCAATGTTATGCGCCAGCTGGACATGCTACCCCCATCAAAAAAATCAAGAAAGAAGAGGTCAATCGAACCAATTATCGCGCGATCCAGCTCCTGGATACGTGCACCCGGTAGCGGGGTTCTGCGCCATATGGTTACAATGGGATCGCGAATTAATAAAAATGACAAGGTAGCCATCATCGAAGATCCGATTGGTGAACAAAAAATCGAAATATCTGCACCATACGAAGGCATTGTGATTGGCAGGAGTAACTTGCCATTGGTAAATGAAGGCGATGCCTTGTTACATATTGCCCGCTTTGGTGAAATTGAGGAAGCTGAAGGACGCGTAGAGGAGTTCCAGGAAGTATTCCAGCCAGATTCCGGCAACGACAATAATTCTGGCTTCACCGGCTAATCAGATCATCACCAGGAGAAAAACATGAACCACGTAAGTCGTTTACGTCGATTCATTCAGGACGTATTCACGCATACACCGTTGTTGAAGATGATATTACTGCTGTTGAGCTTGTGGCTCATATTTTCCATGTGCATGTACCTTGTGGAAAGGCATATCGATGGTTCATCCATCACGAGTATTGGAATGGCCTTGTACTGGGGTATTGCTGCATTCTCGACGGCTGGTATTGCTGATACACCGATTTCCGGACTGGCTCAGCTCATAGGCGGAGTATGGATTATCCTTGGCTCGGCACTTTTTTTTGGCACCATCGTTGCCACGATCACGACGTATTTTTTCCGGCCATTGCATCGTCCTGCGAAGCAAATCATAGACACCATCGAGTACAACCTCGAGCAAATGGATGATTTGACAATCGCCGAACTCGAACTACTCAAGAAAACGACAGACGCATTGATTGTCCACATGGAACAGATAAAAGCCGCGCAACAAAAAGTCGGCGATTGATGATCCTTGGTTAAATATCTTCAGTATTTACGCTAAAGCAGTGCATTTCGACAAATACCCGTCTTTCTCATCCCCGTATATTGATGCGCATAATATATATTATGTTAAATAACGCGGGAGGTAAAAATGGTCGCATGCCACTGCATTGGCCCGCATATTTAGTGTTCGAGAATATCTCCTGTCGAATGGCAAAGAAAACAGCACTGGTTCAGTGTCCCGATAACCTGCTTGTCAGTGGGATGCAACATGGGTTCTTTGAAAACCTGCCTGGGTTAATGTCGCTTTTCCATTTTGTACAGCGCAGCAATACTCAATAAGAGAAAGACTACAACGCCTACAAAAAGATACAGCACGTATTCTATTAGAGTGTCCACAACCTGGTGATTTTTGAAGTTCTTTTTTACGTGGTTTATATATCTGTCCTTGAGTGGTTTGATGTCGGTATATTTCTCGACTTCATTAATAGTACTGGCAACATCTTCCTTGGTTAAGATTTCTGGTTTGTAGTCCTGATAATGTAAATACATCAAAATCCCCAGTGCCAGGATCACAACCGTAAATACCGTATCAATTGTCCGCAGGCTATTCATAAGCATTACCCTTTGTCTGTGCCTGTCGAGGTGATGAACGATCAGAATAACAGGGCATTTATCCTGTAGTCTGTTCTCCAGCCCTCTCCCCTTGCCGTCGGCCCACGAATTTCCATGGGGCCTGAATGTCACCAACCAACATAGCGAAATAATAACCGACATATTGTTATTTTCATATTAGACTAAAAAACAAAGGTAGTTACCAACGATATATATTCAGCATATATATTCAGCCTGACTTGTAGCGCTGCCGCCGCCAGGATTGCCTGTGACCAGTATCAAGCTCATCACCATCGGTTTTTCCACTCACCGTCCGGAGACGCTGCCGTTTGCAGCAAAATATATGCAGCAACACGAAGCCATCCTGCTCGAGGAACCCGAGATCCCGGGCTTTGAACATATGCTTGCGGGCCAGATAAGCATCGATGACTACCTGCGTGACACTGACTTCGAATTTGTGGAATTCAGCCGGCTGTCCTGCGAACTCTTCCGGTCTCTCTATGAAGATGGCAAACAGCTGTATCAGGTTGATCCCTATATGACGCAGCTGAACGCGATCCGCGAGCTCTTCGAGAATGGCGGTAAGCCAGACGACATTGATCCGGACAGCAGCCAGGGCCGCGTCTATGCGGCGGAAC
>JASFJH010000061.1:0-8918 GCA_050122215.1 Granulosicoccaceae bacterium
GAAAAGAAGCGCTGCCCCTGATGTGTGCAGGGCATGTTCGCATTGTGCAGCAGTAAAAAATGGCGGCAGTGGCACAGTCACAATACCTGCCTGGATACAGGCAAGGTCGAGTATCACCCAGGCCATGCTGTTTTCCAGTGCAATCCCGGCACATTTGCCTGCGTGGTCTTTCAGAATTTCGCTTAATGTATCTACCTGACGTACAAGATCTGCATAGTTGACAACATTGCCCCCCGACACCAGCGCGGTTGCAGCAGGTTGTGATTGCTCATAGTCGTGTATGGCGCGAAGAACCCGGCTCATTACTTTCCGTCCGTCGCCCTGTAGTGCAACTGCGCTTGCAGCATGGCAGCCTCGTCGACCAGGCTTACTTGCAGGTAGTGCTGCAACTTCTCACAGGAGGGGCCGATACTACCGGCCAGGATACGCGGCCGCGTCTCATAATAACTCCCCCACGAGCTACCGTTATCCGGCAAGCGGGACTGATCGGCATGGCCAAGGATGGCCGGGTCAATACCCAGGCGTGTGAAATAACGGTGGAGAAAGTCCGTTGCCGTTACAGTGATATATTTCTTGCCCTGTTGTGCCAGGTAGGCCGTCAAGGCGGTAAACAGAAAAATCGAGGCACCAGTCGCCTGCGACGCCAGGTTACCTACCTCGACGATCTCCCGCCGGGAACTCACCGTGTCGTGGGCCTGCGTGATTGCCACCTCAATCGGCTCATCGAGATACTGTTCAAGGAAAAGCGGTTCATCGCCCGCATCACGAAAGCCCAGTGCGCCGAGGATATTGCCGTCGTCATCCTGCACACTCATCAGGATCGGGTAATGCTCGCCAATACTGGCATTATAGGCGCGGCGAAATTCGCGTTCCAGGAAACGTTCCACGCGGCGCCGCTCCGGCGAGTAAAGACTGGTGATGGCAATAACTTTCGGCGTAAGCGCGGTAAAGCGTTTCAGCCTGAGGTCGTTATATAACAGCTGGTTCTGGTAACCGTCATCATGTTGTAATGCCACTTGCAGCATAAGCCTGATCCCTGCCAATTTTTTTATTGGCAACAATCATAAGCATCGAAGCTGAAGTGAACCTGAAAACTACCCGCCACGGCACTGATCAGCGGCCTGAATATGCAGATTTATGACTTCTATCACATTTCGGGCATTTGCCGCGACAATAACCGTCCATTGGTATCAGGTATTCATGCCGAGCACGTACAACCAGGCCGCTTTCATTAACCCTTGATCATTTCATCGATGGCTTCGTTGGCCAGTTCATCGGCACGTTCATTTTCCGGGTGACCGGTGTGGCCCCTGACCCAGTGCCATTCTATCTCGTGTTCGTGCGTGGCCTTGTCCAGGCGCTGCCAGAGATCCTGGTTCTTGACCGGTTTCCTGTCCGCGGTTTTCCAGTTGCGTTTTTTCCAGTTATGCATCCACTTTGTAATACCGTTACGCACATATTGTGAATCCGTGGTCACGCTGACAGCGCAACCACGCTTTAATGATTCAAGCCCCATGATGGCCGCCATAAGTTCCATGCGGTTGTTGGTCGTGTCACGCTCGGCACCCTTCAGGCTTTTCTCATGTTTGCCATAGCGCATCAATACACCCCAGCCACCCGGCCCCGGATTACCGCGGCAGGCACCATCAGTAAAGATCTCGACCTTATCCATCGCGATGCATGTTCCTTGCGGTCGGTTCGGCAACACCGACGAGTTTGCGCTGGCTGCGCCAACGTGGCCGTATCGGTGTGAGCGTGCTCATACGCTTGCGTGCCGTGAGCGCATACACGGCCGAGATGAACGGGCAATAGCGCTGACCAAAGCGCTCCATGAACATAAGTTTCTGCATAACTTTCTCATTGGCAAATGGGGGCCGGAAAAATACACCCTGGCGTGGTGTGCAATCAAACCCGAGCAGGGCCAGCCAGTCGCGCAGGCGGGTTTGCGTGTAATACTGGCCGCGCCACGGCATCTGTTCACGCCAGGTCATGAGCACGCGCGACAAGCCCCACAGGCTTACCGGGTTGAAACCGAGAATGATCACATGCCCTTCCGGGATCAGCACGCGATCGACCTCGCGCAGGATGGCATGTGGGCGTGGATGAAAATCCAGCGTATGCGGCAACACGACGACATCAACGCTCTCGGAGGCCACCGGCAGGTGGTCCGCCGCCGCAAACAGGCCAGCCCTCGTCTCCGCGGCCCCGGCCAGGTCGAGCAGGATATGGTGGTTGATACGGCTGCCACCGAGCCAGTCATGTTCATCCGGCAAACCGACCTGGACGAGATGATAACCGAACATGTCCGGCAGGATACCCGCCAGCAGTTCGCGCTCGGCCACCGCCAGGCGCGCACCGCCCGGGCCGGCGTACCAGGCACGCAGGTCCTGCCATGTCCTTTGTTCCGCACTGATTTCGGAAAAGATCATGCCGCCAAGCATACCCCGTGTCTGGCCGGGCTGCGAATGTGATCGGCGCCACAGAACGCGCCGAAGCACTGCCTTACAGTTATATTGGAGTTGTACTGGAGTTGACCTGCGGCACCCCGCTCTCTACCATAAGCAACTGAAATTCAAGCATGATTGATGTCACTGGAAGGATAAGAACAATAATGCGTATTACCCCGGCCCTGCTCTCTCTGTGCGGGCTGAGTTTGTTGCTCAGCGCCTGTGCTTCTTCCCCTCAACAGTCTGATCGTATTGCGCGCCTTGACCACCAGGCCATGCCGGCCGGCAGCAGCGAAACGGCCGCGGCCGTTGAACACGAGGCGGAACAAGTTGCGGATGCCCGGTCGCTCAGCGTGGCAGTGCCTGATGAGTCCCCTGCCATACAACCCGCCGAAGCAATCAACCAGACAACAGACGATCTCTTTCCCGCCGTGCAAACCGACTTGTGGCAGCGCCTGCGCAACAATTACAGCATGCCGCAGATTGAACACAGGCGCATAAATAGCGAGGTCGACTGGTATGCCCGCCATCCGAAGTACCTGGACCGGGTTGCCGAGCGCGCCGAGCCCTACCTGTATTTCATCGTCGAGGAAATTGAACGCCGCAACATGCCGGCCGAAATCGCCCTGCTGCCGATCGTGGAAAGCGCCTTCAAGCCGTTTGCTTACTCGCACGGGCGTGCCGCCGGGATCTGGCAGTTCATTCCAGGCACGGGCAGGCGCTACGGTCTGAAGCAGAACTGGTGGTATGACGGTCGCCGTGATGTGTATGCCGCCACGCATGCCGCGCTCGATTACCTGCAAGCATTGAATAAAGAGTTCAACGGTGACTGGATGCTCGCGCTGGCCGCCTACAATGCCGGCTCGGGCAATGTGCGCAAGGCGATCCGCCAGAATAAAAAGAAAGGCAAGCCGACCGATTTCTTTTCGCTGAACCTCCCGAAGGAAACACGTGGCTATGTGCCACGCCTGATCGCCATCTCACGCATCATCGCTAACCCGGAACAATACGGCCTGACACTGCGTCCGATCAGTAATACCCCGAGACTGGCGCAGGTAGATGTGGGCAGCCAGCTCGACCTCGCGCTCGCGGCAGATATGGCCGGCCTGTCATTACAGGAACTGTACAAGCTCAACCCGGGCATGAACCGCTGGTCAACGCCGCCGAAGGGGCCGCACAAGCTGCTGCTCCCCGTCGATGCCGAGCAAGGCTTCATGGAAAAGCTGGCGCAGTTGCCCGACGATCAGCGCATCCGCTGGAAACATCACCGCGTCAAGCGCGGCCAGACCCTCAGTCATATCGCCGACAAGCATCGCATTACCGTGGCGGAGCTGAAACGCGTCAACAAGCTCAAGGGCTCGTTTCTGCGTGTTGGCCAGGACCTCGTGATCCCGGCGGCGAGCAAGAGCGCGCCGACCTATGCGCTCAGTGCCGAACAGCGTAAAAAGAAGATCCTGAATGCACCGAAGTCGGGCCGTCACAAGATCCTGCATACGGTACGTGCCGGCGACACGTTCTGGGATATTGCCCGCCGGTACGGCGTCGGTGTCCGTCAGCTCGCAAAATGGAACGCGATGGCACCGCGTGACACCCTCCAACGAGGTAAACAACTCGTGATCTGGAGCCGCACCCCGAACGCAACCGCTTCAAGCACACCCGCGGCATCGCCGGTATCACTGGCGAAAAGCGGTAATGGTGTCGTGCAGAAGGTTAACTATGTCGTGCGGCGTGGTGACTCGCTGGCGCGAATCGCCGCCAGGTTCCGCGTGAGCGTCAAGGATTTACTGCGCTGGAACAAGCGTCTTAATATCAAGAATTACCTGCAACCCGGCCAGCGCGTCAAGCTGTTCGTCGATATCACCCGGCAGGCGGGTTAAAGAAAACAAGATAACTGGTTAGTAAAGCGTGGGTGGGTAATTTTTTACCCACCCGTCCCCCTGTCATTAATGTGTTTTTAACACTCAATACCTGTTGCCTTTGTAAAGGCCAGCCAATTATTTGCTATTTTTTCGCCGGATGATCCAGCGATGAATGACCATCCGTGACTTCTAACCTCACTTTTTACCAAATTTTCAATCACTGATATTTCCTGATGCTTGTATAGAAGAGCGTACATTTCTGCTGATGCCGCCAAGTGTTTAATTAACACTGGGCGATCATTGGCGTTACTATCATTATCCAGCGCTTCGGATAGCGAAAGAACATATTCAGTGAGTTTTTGTAATATCTCTTCCATACTCTTTTACACATAACGTTGTTAATAAGAGATATGCATCTATTATGCCTTCCAGTGAGCGACAAAACCGACTATTTGGGCGCCTTGTTATATTTTATAATTTATTCACTTTTGGGATATAGCTCAGCAAACCCATAGTCAGCATCTGTTTTGCCATAATGCTGTTTTATTTCAGTGTGATTATCAATTGCAAATTGATAGTTAAACCGCTGCATGTACGCACATTGGCGCAGAGGAATGACAGTGCCTTTCGGAATTATAATTCCGTCTTTGCTCATAAAGTCTTGCTCTAGAACATATGGTTCTGCCTTAGATGGGCAGAGGAAATCAGTTACATGGTAGAAGTTACCAGTGATCACGCCGCCAATAAATATAAGCGGTATAAGCAGTACTGCAGAAACAATTTTAAGTGGTTTAGTAAACTTCATTTTTAAATATAACGCTCGGATTCAGGGGCAGCGGCGCGTTAGTGTCGACAGAAAACAATTTTGCTAATATTCTACATGGCTTATATCAGAAACAATTGTTCACTAACCTCATTTATCTCTTTCTTTAAAGTCTTTCTTAACTTGTAAACGCCCGGCTTTTTATTTACGCATCACGACGATACCCTGCCGAAAAATGGCCGCGTCGCAATTCGGGCAGAACTACAGGCCGCCCGGTTAAATGCCATCACGCGGAATGGTTCGTTCCCAGTTTCTGGAAAATATGCGTGTGTCGCCCTCGAAGGCATCAAGTTCGGCACGAATGTGGAAATGGGTGATATCGGCAGTGAGCACGGTACGCGTCGTCGTGCGCACGGACCAGTCGCCGCGGCGGAAGGTGCGTTCACTTCGGTTCTCCCCGCGCACCGAGGTGAAGTTGTCCCCCTGGTAGGTGTACCAGTCCCGGGTGCGGTCGCCCACTTCCATGTCGATTGCCACGATGCGGTATACCCCCTCATCCTTGATCACCTCGAGCACCGAGACATCCTCCGCGAGGTCACGATGCACCAGCCAGTTGTGGTGCGGGGGCTCGATACGCTCGGTGCGCGGAGGCGACGCCCCCTCCGCTTCCTCGAAACGGATGGTTTCGTCGTCGGGCTGTGGCGTGCGCACCGGCAATTTCATAGCACTGTTGTCGGTATGGATGGTCAGACGTACTGCCTCCGGTGGCGGCCAGGCCAGGGGCCAGTAGGAGGTCGATAGTGACAGTCGCAGGCGGTGGCCAGCCGGGAACTGCTGGGCGATGTGGTTCATGGCCACCCGGACACGGTATTTGCGGCCCGGCTCCAGCGGTTCAGGTAAAGCATTGCCGTTGCGGTGAGTCAGGTTAAGCAGGCCATACGTGATGCGGGTGGCCTTGCCATCAGGCGCCACATCGGAAAGGCGCACTGCGACCATGGCCAGCGGGCGGTTGGCCGCCAGCTCCAGTTCGACCTCGGGGGCACCGAGGATCTCGAGCGGCTGTTCCAGGGGAGCACTGTCGTAGACCAGGGCGCCACCATCCTCCTCGCGCTGGTCATGCGGCAAGTCGGGCGCGGCGGTGTAGGAGCACCACTTGCCGGCGAACAGGCCGACGCTGAGTGGTGATTGCAGGGTTTGTTCCCCCTCCTGCTGGCGGCGTTGCCCGGCATTCAGGCAGAGGCGATGGGGTGCCAGCAGATAAGTTTGCCACTCGATATTGGGCGAAGGCCATTGCCGTTCAGACACCCAGCGGCCGGGCCGTTGCTGGTAGCGGGTGGTGGGAGGCACGCTATCCTGCGTCCAGGCACGCAACATCGGTTCTTCCATAATCCCGGTCTCACGACCCTTGAGCCAGTAATCCCACCAGCGCAGGCTCTCCTGCAGGAAACCGATCGCAGGGCCGGGCTCGCCGAGGTGCGGGTATTTGTGGCCCCACGGCCCGACCAGCCCCAGACGCGGTACCTCCAGGTGTTCGAGCAGGCGAAAGATGGCGTTGGTGTAACCGTCGGCCCAGCCGCCTACTGCCATGACCGGGCAGTGGATGGCGGCATAGTCCTCGCATACCGAGCCGTGGTGCCAGTATTCATCGCGGCGCTGGTGACGCAGCCAGATATCCAGCCACAGGCCGCTGCCGTCGAGGCGTTCGAGCCACATCTCCCGCCACCGTTCCCCTACCAGTTGCGGGTCGGGGGGACAGGTGTTGATGGAGAACATGGTGGTCGATTCGGAGAGATTGTCGGTGAGCAGACACCCCCCCATGTAGTGCATGTTGTCGAGGTAGAGGTCGTCGGTGGAGCAGGCAGTGATAATCGCCTTGAGGCCGGCCGGTTGCAGTGCGGCGACCTGCAGGCTGTTGAAACCACCCCAGGAGATGCCCATCATCCCCACCTGCCCGTTGCACCAGGGCTGTTCAGTGAGCCAGCGGATCACAGCCACCCCGTCGTCCATCTCCTGCTGGCGGTACTGGTCGACCATGACCCCCTCCGACTCGCCGGAACCTCGCAGGTCGACGCGGACGCAGGCATAGCCGTGACCCGCCAGGTAGCGATGGGTAATATCGTCGCGCTTGCGGCTGAGGTCACGCTTGCGGTAGGGAATATATTCGAAAATGGCCGGTACCGGCTCCTCTTCGGCGCCTTCGGGGAGCCACAATCTGGCCGCCAGCCGGGTGCCGTCCGGCATGGTGATCAGGGTGTGTTCGATCTCTGTTACCTCACAGGGGAAGGAATCGACGTATTTCATGCCTGCTCCATGGTTTGGCGAACGCGGGGTTCGGCGAACTCGAACTTGAGGATTTGCTGGCACCGCGCATAGCGTTGCAGCAGCTGCTGGTGATCGTCGGCGCCGATAAGAATGATGGCAATCTCATAGCTGTAGCTGTCCTGGTCCCGCAGTTCAGAGAGCATCATCCCCTCCCGTGCCTCGATATAGACCTCGGTGCCGGGGAACTCCTGCTCTACCTGCGCAATCTCCTCGAGACTCGGTGAGCGTGTAACCATGGCCTCCTCGTAGTGGCGCCACATGAATTTGGCCGCACAGCTGAACTCACCCTCCGCGCGCGGATAGTCGGGTTCCTTGCCCAGTGCCAGTTCCACCGCGACCTCATGATTGGATGTGCCGTGGACCTTTTCGAACATGTCGCTGAGCGACTGTGAAATGCGTGGATTGATCTCGATGAGTTTGAGATCGTCGTTGGACTCATCCCAGATGAATTCGAGGTTGAAAGCGCTGTTGTCCAGGCCAATGTGAGAGAGCAGTCGTTCGGTCACCTCGATACTCTTGTCCTGCATGTATTGTGGCCAGGTGGAGGGATATTCGTAGCGCGTAAAACTCTTGCCAGCCGCATCCTTCATCGTATCGGTGATGCCGTTGATATGCACCTTGCCGTTATAGACATAACCTTCCGGTCCGTTCTGTCGGTTGCCCTTGATAATTGCTTCGGCGATGCAATGGTTGCCACCGATGCCTGCCACCTCGGGAGGCAGTTCGGCATGTTGTAACGCCAGGTTGAAGGCATTGCCGATGCGCGGGATGTTGTCACGGACGGTCGGCAGATGCCGGTAGAAGGACTGTTCACTGTCGATATAAAAACCGAGGTAGGACCCAAAGGACTTGATGGGTTTTATCCAGAATGGAAATGGCAGATCAATTTGCGCCAGCGGGTCATCGGCAAAGGGATCGAAAGCGCAGAATGCCGGTATATGCTCGGGGATAATCTTCTGCTGTTCCAGGCGTGCCCAGTACTTGTGTCCACACTTCAATATGTTTTCGAGTGTCGGCGATGGCAGGCCGAACTTCTGGCACAGTATGGGTAGCATCGTGTCGGCAGGAAAATCCCAGTGACTGAAAATGGCATCAATGGTTCCCGGAAATTGCCGCAGCTGATCCTCGGCCTTTTTCAGCATCGACTCGTAGGGGTAGTCAAGTGGCTTGACGACGTCTTCGTACTCCAGCAGAGCATGGAAGTTATAGCACTCGGCGTCGCGGATACCTTTCAACTTCCGCAGATTGAATGGATCGAGCCCGATAACAAAGATATTTTTGTTCACGTGCACCCCCTCGGCATTGGCGGGAGAGACAGCCGTCTACGCACTGCCACATAGTACAGTGAGCATAACCCACACATCTCGGTAGATTCCAGCCGGGAAATGGCTGTCGCGGGCACGCTACCACGGCCGGAGCACTGAATCCCCATGATGCGATCGTCCTCAGTTTGGCAACAGTAGCGGCGAAGTTGTTACGCCTGTCGCTCGACTGATAATACCAGGCCCTCACGGCCCCGTACCTTGA
>JASFJH010000062.1:0-8907 GCA_050122215.1 Granulosicoccaceae bacterium
TTCAGCGATCGCCTTGATGGCGTAATCGCACGGTTCGGGGTCACCCGGACCGTTGGAAAGGAATACACCGTCCGGGTTCATTGCCAGCACCTCGGCGGCCGGGGTCTGCGCCGGCACAATGGTCAGTTTGCAGCCACGGTCGGCAAGCATGCGCAGGATGTTGTGCTTCACCCCGAAGTCATAGGCAATCACGTTGAACTGCGCATCCTTGTCATCGGCGTCCGGGTAACCGGCTTCGAGTTCCCAGCTTTTCTGTTGCCAGGTGTAAGGCGCATCCGCGGTGACTTCCTTCGCCAGGTCCATGCCCTTCAGGCCGGGACAGGCCTGCGCCGCAGCAATCGCCGCAGCCTCCTCGATATTATCACCGGCCACGATACAGCCGTTTTGCGCCCCTTTACTGCGCAGAATACGGGTCAGGCGGCGTGTATCGATACCGGCAATCGCCACCACATTGTTACGGCGCAGGTATTCATCAAGGGGTATTTCAGCACGCCAGTTACTGTGCAACAGGGGCAAATCCCGGATCACGAAACCACTGGCATAGATGGCGTTGGACTCGATGTCTTCACTGTTGGCTCCGGTGTTGCCAATATGCGAGGCCGTCAGGGTAACAATTTGTCGTGCGTAAGAGGGATCGGTGAGAATTTCCTGGTAACCGGTCATCGAAGTGTTAAACACCACCTCACCCGTGGTTTCACCTTCAATACCAATGGACTCGCCATAAAACAGGCTGCCGTCTTCGAGTGCTAGCAGTGCCGGTTGACGCACAACCCCTCCGTTACGTGGATATACGAAGCGGGAGGCTTTTGTTACAACCTCCCGCCGCGCTGTTGACTGGTCTTGTATAGTTGAAACGGACCGTCCCAACCGGGTTTTCATTATACCGGGTCAGGGCAGCACTTGGAAGATCGTATCTGCGGCAAATCCACTAAAACAGTACTGTTCAGCGTAATCCGAGCACATCCTGCATATCGAACTGGCCATTTTCATTCGCCATCAGCCAGGCAGCGGCCCGTACTGCGCCATTGGCAAAGGTCATGCGGCTCGAGGCCTTGTGAGTGATTTCAACACGCTCGCCGATATCGGCAAACATGACGGTATGCTCGCCGACGATATCGCCGGCACGGATAGTCTCGAAACCGATTGTCTGGCGATCCCGCTCACCGGTCTGGCCCTCCCGGCCGTACACGGCGCACTCCTTCAGGTCACGGCCGAGCGCTTCGGCGACCACCTCGCCCATGCGCAAGGCAGTCCCTGAAGGGGCATCGACCTTGTGACGATGGTGCGCCTCGATCACCTCGATATCGACCTCGTTGCCCATGACACGGGCGGCGAGATCCAGCAACTTGAAGCACAGGTTGACGCCGACACTCATGTTCGGCGCGAACACGACACCGATCTCACTGGCGGCATCGGCGATCGACTGCTTGCCGGCCTCGTCAAAACCGGTCGTACCGATGACAATACGCTTGCCACGAGCGCGACAGACTTCCAGATTGTCGAGAGTCGCTTCAGGGCGGGTGAAATCGATCAGGACGTCGAAGTCATCAACAACGCTGTTCAGGTCATCGACAATACTGACACCCAGTGCACCGATACCGGCAACCTCACCGGCATCGCTGCCAATTACCGACGAACCGCTACGCTCGATGGCAACGCTCACCTCAACACCGTCGGCGGCCTGCCCGGCCTCGATCAGTGCACGTCCCATGCGGCCGGCGGCACCGGTGATTGCTATGCGTGTCATGTTTATGAATCCCTGAGAATGGTTATTTCGCTGGGATTCTATCAGGAATCATGGATTGTGAGGAGTGAGGAGTGAGGAGTGAGATTATCACCTTACGCCTCACGCCTTACGCCTTACCCCTCACAGGTATTTAGAATTTCATATCGTCGAAGAATTTCTTCACGCCATCCAGCCAGGAATCAGTCTTCGGGCTGTGCTTGCCATTACCCTTGAGCGAATCGCCAAATTCGCGCAGTTTTTCCTGCTGCTTGCCGTTCAGGTTAACCGGGGTTTCCACGACCACGGTGCACAGCAAGTCACCGGGTGCGCCACTGCGTACCGATTTCACGCCCTTGCCGCGCAGGCGGAACATCTTGCCGGTTTGCGCACCGGCAGGAACCTTGAGTTTGACCCGGCCGGAAAGCGTCGGTACCTCGAGTTCGCCACCCAGCGCCGCTGTGACGATGTCGATCGGCACTTCACAATACAGGTTGTCGCCATCGCGCTCGAAGATCTTGTGTGGCTTGACCGCGATCTGCACATACAGATCACCGGCAGGACCGCCGCTCTCACCGGCCTCGCCTTCGCTGGCGAGACGAATGCGATCGCCATTATCAACACCGGCCGGCACTTTCACCGAGAGGGTCTTTTGTTCCTGGACGCGTCCCTGGCCATGACAGTCCGGGCACGGGTTCTTGATGATCTGGCCACGGCCGCGACACTCCGGGCAGGTCTGTTGTACCGAGAAGAAACCCTGCTGCATACGGACCTGGCCATGTCCACCACAGGTGCTGCAGGTCTCGGGTGAACTGCCCTTCTGCGCACCGGAGCCACCGCAGGTGTCACAATGCACCATGGTAGGCACGCGGATCTTGACCGTCGTGCCTTGCACGGCGTCTTCAAGACTCAGGGCAAGGTTGTAACGCAGGTCAGCACCACGATAGGCACGATGGCCACCACCGGCACCACCTGCACCACCGAAGATATCGCCGAAGATATCACCGAAGATATCACTGAAACTGGCGCCGCCGGGGCCGCCCGGCCCACCACCGGCACCCATCGACGCGTCGACACCGGCATGACCGAACTGGTCATAGGCGGCACGCTTTTGGGCATCGGCAAGGATTTCATAGGCCTCTTTGGCCTCCTTGAATTTTCCCTCGGCTTCCTTGTCATCCGGATTACGATCCGGGTGGTACTTCATTGCCAGGCGGCGATAGGCCTTTTTCAGATCGGCATCGCTGGCATTCTTCTCTACACCCAGTACTTCGTAATAATCGCGCTTTGCCATAGTCTTGCTACATTACCCGTTATTGTTCAGCCCGTCGTGGCCAGACATGACAAGAGCCGCAACCCGGAATGAGTACGGCTCTTGTCACCTGAGAGCAAAAATGTGTCGCTCAAGTTATTTCTTGTCGTCGACTTCCTCGAACTCGGCATCAACGACATCATCACCAGCGGCATTCGCTTCGGCACCGGACCCCGGGTTACCGGCTGCAGCCTCGGCACCACCCTGCTCGGCCTGTTGCGCATAGGCACGTTCGACCAGTTTCTGCGAGGCTTCGGTCAATGCCTTGGTCTTCGCTTCGATGGCATCCTTGTCGTCGCCCTGCATGACTTCTTCCAGTTCCTTCATAGCCGCTTCGATGCTTTCCTTTTCACCCGCTTCCATCTGGTCAGCGAGATCTTCCATCGACTTCTTCACGGCATGAATCATCTGGTCTGCCGTGTTACGGACGGTGACCAGTTCGTGGAACTTCTTGTCTTCATCGGCGTGCGCTTCTGCATCCTTGACCATGCGTTCGATCTCATCATCCGACAGACCGCTCGAGGCCTTGATGACAATCGACTGTTCCTTGCCGGTAGCCTTGTCCTTCGCAGACACGTTCATGATGCCGTTGGCATCGATATCGAAGGACACTTCAATCTGCGGCATACCGCGCGGTGCCGGCGGGATGTCCGCGAGGTCGAAACGACCCAGTGACTTGTTGGCCACGGCCTGTTCACGTTCACCCTGCAGTACATGCACGGTCACCGCGGTCTGGTTGTCATCGGCAGTCGAGAACACCTGCGAGGCCTTGGTCGGGATCGTGGTGTTCTTCTCGATGAGCTTGGTCATGACACCGCCCATGGTTTCGATACCGAGTGACAGCGGCGTGACGTCCAGCAACAGGACATCCTTGACTTCACCACCGAGTACACCACCCTGGATAGAGGCACCGATAGCAACGGCTTCATCCGGGTTGACGTCCTTGCGCGGGTCCTTGCCGAAGAAGTCCTTTACCGCCACCTGTACCTTCGGCATACGGGTCTGGCCACCGACCAGGATCACGTCATCAATCTCGGAGGCTGACAGACCGGCATCCTTGAGCGCGACCTTGCACGGCTCGATAGAGCGGGAAATCAGGTCTTCGACCAGTGACTCGAGCTTGGCGCGAGTCACCTTGACGTTCATGTGCTTCGGGCCGCTCGCATCGGCCGTGATGTACGGCAGGTTAACGTCGGTCTGCTGTGAGGAAGACAGCTCGATCTTGGCCTTTTCCGCGGCTTCCTTGAGACGCTGCATCGCCAGCGGGTCACCCTTCAGGTCCATGCCTGAATCTTTCTTGAACTCGTCAACGAGGTATTCGATCAGGCGCATGTCAAAGTCTTCGCCACCGAGGAAGGTGTCACCGTTGGTCGACAGCACTTCAATCTGGTGTTCGCCATCAATGTCGGCAATCTCAATAATCGAGATATCAAAGGTGCCGCCACCGAGGTCATACACGGCGATCTTCGCGTCACCGCGCTTCTTGTCCATACCATAGGCCAGTGCAGCCGCAGTCGGTTCGTTGATGATGCGCTTGACATCGAGACCGGCGATCTTGCCGGCATCCTTGGTGGCCTGACGCTGTGAGTCGTTAAAGTAGGCCGGCACCGTGATAACGGCTTCGGTGACTTCTTCGCCGAGGTAATCTTCGGCGGTCTTTTTCATCTTCATGAGGACGCGCGCGGACACTTCAGGTGGTGCCATTTTCGTGCCCTGTGCTTCGACCCAGGCATCGCCGTTATCGGCCTTGAGGATCCTGAAAGGCACCATCGAGATATCTTTCTGTACTTCAGCATCTTCGAACTTGCGACCGATCAGGCGCTTGACCGCGTACAGGGTGTTGGTCGGGTTGGTGACGGCCTGGCGCTTCGCCGACTGGCCAACCAGTACCTCGTTATCGTCGGCAAATGCAACAATAGAAGGTGTAGTGCGATCGCCTTCGGCGTTTTCAATAACGCGCGCTTCCTTGCCTTCCATCACGGCGACACAGGAGTTAGTCGTACCAAGGTCGATTCCGATGATCTTGCCCATTTCTGTCTCTCCTAAAATTCCCGGGCAATCAGCCCGAAAGGTTCATTTGTTCATGTATGTAAGTGCATATGGGGACGGCCTCCGGGGTTTCAACACCGTTGACCGATTTTCAGGGCCTATTCCTGCCCTGCCGGCGCTTTCGCCACCACCACCATGGCCGGGCGGATCAGGCGCTCATTGAGCACATAGCCCTTCTGCATGACATCCAGCACGGTATTCGGCGCCGCATCGGCGCTTTCCACCATGCTCATGGCCTGGTGGAACTCCGGGTTAAAGGCCTCGCCCACCGGGTCGAGGCTCGTGATGCCGAACCTGGCGACCGCATCGCGGAACATCTTCAGGGTCAGCTCCATGCCCTCGATCAAATTCGCCGTGGTCTCGTCGGCGCTGTCGATGCCGCCGATGGCCGCCAGGCCCATTTCCATGCTGTCGAGTACCGGCAGCAGTTCGCTGGCGAACTTCTCCAGGCCGTATTTGTGGGCATTTTGCACATCACGCTCGGCACGGCGGCGCACGTTTTCCAGCTCGGCCTGGGTACGTAGCAACTGGTTCCAGTGTTCATCGGCCTTGGCACGGGCATCCTCGAGCAGCGCGGGCAGGTCTTCACCTGCCTCAACCTGTGGCGCCCCGGTTTCAGTCTCGGTAACGTCGCTCCCGGTATCCGCCTGTGCTTCAGCGGCCTCGGCCTCGTTGGCCATCTCCTGCGGGTTTTGCTCTTCTGACATGCGTTTTTCTCCAAAATGCAGCAAACACGACTGGCTTGCGGCCAGCCGCCATTGTAATCGGGTTGAAACTCCGGTTTATGTAAGGGCTTAGTGGCGCGTGTTCAAGACCGAACCCAGCAACCGGGCGGTAATATCGACAATCGGGATCACCCGGTCATAGGCCATGCGGGTCGGGCCGATTACGCCGAGCACGCCGACCACCTCGCCTTCGACGCAGTACGGCGAGGCCACCATACTGCATTCATCCAGTGGCTTGTAGCCCGATTCCTCGCCGATGAAGATCTGCACGCCCTGCGCCTGCTGGCACTGGTCGAGCAGGTGCAGGATGTCACGTTTCTCGCCGAAGGCATCGAACAGCTCACGCAGCTTCTCGACATTCGACAACTCGGCAAAGTTCATGAGCTTGGTCTGGCCGGCCATGACAAAATCTTCGCCCGGGTCGCCTTCACAGACCCGTCCGGCTATCTCCAGCGCATCGAGCATCATCTTGTCCATGCGTTCCTTGGCCTCACGCATTTCCCGCAACAAGGTGCGGCGCACCTCGCCGAGGCTCTTGCCGGCAAACGCCTGGTTCAGGTAGTTGGCAGCCTGCTGCAGTTCCGCCGGACTGTAGAGACGGGCCGTATCGAGCACCCGGTTCTGCACTTCCTGGTCGTTGAGCACCATGATCGACAGCACCCTTTTGTCTGACAGCGGGAGGAATTCGATATGCCGCCAGGCATTGACCTCGTGTTTGGGGAGGGTCACAAGCCCGGCCATATTGGTCATGCCCGAGAGCATGTCTGACACGCTGCTGACCAGCTCCTGGCCGCCTTCGCCACTGCGCAGGTGGTGCATAAGCGCATCGACTTCGAGGTTGGAGGCCGAGGTCAGGGAAGAGTTGGCCGTCAGCAGGGTATCGACAAACAGCCGGTAACCTTTCACGGTCGGGATACGGCCGGCCGAGGTATGCGGTGAGACAACCAGGCCGAGGTTTTCCAGGTCGGCCATGATGTTGCGGATCGTCGCCGGGCTGAGTTCCAGGCCCGCCTCACGGGCCAGCGTGGTAGAGCCTACCGGCCGGCCATCATCGACGTAGCGCTGGATTAGTGTGCTCAGCAACAAGCGGGCACGTTCATTGGGCATTTCCTGGTTCGACATCGCGGTATACTATTACTCTGATATGCGTATTATTTAAGTGCCGGATTTACGCTGTCAACTATAACGGAAAAAAACCGGCTGCTTGGCCGCGATCCATGCAACATGCTAGTGTTGCCTGTGCCAAAAACAACAACATAAGTCGTAACTGGAGCCGGCATGGCCGCAGCGAATAACACAAACTTCAATACAATCGGGATCATAGGCAAGTTCAACGACCCCAGTGTCGCGGATGCGATTCATGCCCTGCATGAATTTCTCACGGAACGCGGTTGCCGCGGCCTGATCGATGCCGATACCGCCGCCATTATCGGTGCCGACGGCCTGGAGGCGGCAGATCGGACCTCGCTCGGCGAGCAGAGCGACCTCGTCATCATTGTCGGTGGCGACGGGACCTTTCTCAATGCCGCACGTACCCTTGTCGATACCCGCGTGCCCCTGCTCGGCGTCAACCTCGGCCGGCTCGGCTTTCTCACCGATATCCTGCTCGACCGCATGCGCGGCCGGCTGGGCGAGATCCTCGATGGCGACTATGTCAGCGAGCGACGTTTCTTGATTAACGGCAGCTTTGAATCAGAAAGTGGCGGTATCACACACAGTCTCGCCTTCAATGATATTGTTGTGCACAAGCAAAATGTCGCCCGCATGATCGAGCTCGATCTCTATATTAACGGCAAGTACGTGAATACCCAGCGCGCCGACGGCCTGATCGTCTCGACCCCGACCGGTTCCACCGCCTATGCGCTGTCCGGCGGCGGCCCGATCCTGCACCCGACCCTCGATGCACTCGTGCTCGTGCCGATTTGCCCGCACACGATGAGCCAGCGGCCGATCGTGGTCGACGGTGACAGCGAAATCGAGATCCGTGTCTCGGACCACAACCAGAGCGCGGTCCAGGCCACCTGCGACGGCCAGTTCAGCCTTGACCTGGATATCGGTGACGGCGTGCGCATTAACAAGCACCCGACGCCGGTGCAGCTGATCCACCCGGCCGATTACAGTTATTACGAAATCCTGCGCGCCAAACTGCACTGGGCGCACCGCCTGTAAACAACATAAAACGCACATGCTAAGTCATATCGTCATTCGGGATCTTGCTATTGTCGACCGGGTTGAGCTGACGCTCGACGGCGGCATGACCGCGCTGACCGGCGAAACCGGTGCCGGTAAGTCGATCCTGATCGATGCGCTGGGCTTTGTGCTCGGCGATCGCGCCGACAGTGAAAGTGTGCGGCATGGCTGCAAGCGTGCCGAGATCAGCGCCAGTTTCGACCTGCATGACAACCCGGCAGCGCAGAACTGGCTGCTCGAGAACGAACTCGACAGTGATGACGACTGCCTCGTGCGCCGCATCATTTCCACCGAGGGCCGCTCAAGGGGCTTCATCAATGGCAGCCCCGTGACCATGCAGGTCATGCGTGAGTTTGGTGAAACACTCGTCGATATCCATGGCCAGCACGAGCACCAGTCACTCATGCGTCCGGGCATGCAGGGCACACTGCTCGACAGTTACGCAGCGCACGACAAGCTCTGCAAAGCAGTCGCACAGGCCTGGCGCGCCTGGCATGACGCGAAACAGGAATATGACCACCTGCTGACCGCTGCCAGTGACCGCGCGGCACGGCTCGACTTTCTGCGTTACCAGGTCAATGAACTCGAGGCCCTCGCCCCGCAGGAGGATGAATACCACGAACTCGATCAGGAACATGGCCGACTCGCCAATCTGAGCCGCCTGCAGGAGACCACGCAAAGCGTCATCACTACCCTGGACGGCGACGAACTCAATAACGTCAACAGCATGCTGGGGCGGGCCAGCCACTCGCTGCGCGAACTCGCCACAGTTGACGAGTCAGTCGCCGAGCAGGCCGGCAGTCTCGATGAGGCACTGGCCAATATCGACGATGTCGTAAAAAGCCTGCGCCATTACCAGGACAGCCTCGATGCCGAACCGGGACGGCTGGAAACCGTTGAGGCCAGAC
>JASFJH010000063.1:0-8894 GCA_050122215.1 Granulosicoccaceae bacterium
AAAGCAGTGCGGCGTTACAAAGAGTCTATCAGTGAACTACAGAAGAGGAATTATGACCTGCAGATAGCACGTCGTGCCGCCATGCGTGCCGGCGAGGTAAAATCAGAGTTTCTGGCAAATATGAGCCATGAAATACGTACACCTCTTAATGCCATTATTGGTTTTAGCCGCCGGTTGAGTAAAACAGCCGTGAACCATGAACAGGTCGAGTATGCGCACACTGTTACCAGTGCAGCCAATCAATTACGCAGTGTTATTGATGATATCTTGAGTTTTTCCAAGTTTGAGTCGGGTAAGATGGATATCAAGCTGGTCGATGCCGATCTCCGTAATGTGCTTGAAGATGTGATTTCCATGATGAGTGGTGCGGCGCACGAGAAAAAGCTTGAGCTTGTATTGCTGGTGGATTCTGATGTGCCACAGGTGATTCGGATTGATCCCGACAGGCTCCGACAGGTTCTGACCAATCTCGTCAATAACGCGATCAAATTCACGGATGCCGGTGATGTTGTCGTACATATTTCTGTGCCTGAGTCCCGGCATAGTAAAAGCATGCTCAGACTCGCCGTAACAGATAGTGGAGTCGGGATAGATAAACAAGAGCAAGGCAAGTTGTTCAAGCCTTTTACCCAGGCAGATATGTCATCAACCCGCAGGTTCAGCGGAACTGGGCTGGGGCTGGTAATTTGTAAGCGCATCATTGACCTGATGAACGGGACTATCTGGTTGAAAAGCGAGAAGGGTAAAGGCTCGACTTTTTATGTGGAGTTCCCCGTGGCTTGTCATATACCGATAGCTGATGCGCTCGATAAAACCCTGGCAGGGTACTCTGCCTTGCTGTTCGATCCGCACTTATACTCGCGGCGCGCAATACGCAACAATCTCGTGCACATGGGGGTTAATACCTACACTGCGACAAGTGAGCGGACGCTGGAGTCGATGTTGGCAGGCGGAGACAGTGATGCATTTTTTGATGTCTTGATCCTGTCGATGCCGGCATCTGCAGAACCCTCGAATATCTCCACACACATCCTGCCGGTTGTAAAAAAATATTACCAGGGTCCGTTGTTTGTCTTGACCAGTGATGAAGAGTATACGGCATTGTGTCTTGCCAGCCATGAATCGCGAACTGCCTTTGCGGTGAAACCTGTCAGGAATGAGACATTGCGTCGGGAACTGTTGAGGATATTTGGCGTAAGTAAGCCCCGCAAGATTCAGCAGGAGACCAGGCAGTCTGCACCAGATGAATTACAGGGTGTCAGCAGGCTACTGGTTGCAGAGGATAATGACTTTAACAGGTTATACATTACACGCCTGCTCGAGGACCATGGCGTTACTACTGATTCTGCTGTTAATGGCCAGCAGGCTGTTGAAATGGCGCTGCAGAATAATTATGACCTGATCTTGATGGATGTACACATGCCGGTTCTGGATGGGATCGAAGCGACGTCACGTATTCATCATGAACTTGCCGATAATTGCCCTCCTGTTGTGGCAGTCACAGCCGATGTATTTGCAAATAAAAGCAAAGAATTGCTTGAGAATGGCTTCAGTGAATGCCTGCTCAAACCTATCGATGAGGAAATGCTGTTTGATACCATCAACAAGGTCTGTGCGTCAGATATCCTGGTTGTTACTGACGAAACAACACCAGCAACTATCGCAGATGATGAGCATGATTCGGCTTTGCTTGACCACGTGCGGCATATTCCCCCTGATTTACTGGAAAAGCTCATCCAGGAATTGCCTGAACATATCGTCGCCATCCAGCATCATCTTGCTCAGTCTGATATAGCGGCTTTGCGTGACCGTCTGCACATGTTTCTCGGTGTATGCAGCTACTTTGGTATCACCGATCTGGAAAAGGCAGTCAGGGCCTTGCAGATGGCTGCCAGAAGCGGGGACTTAACCCATGTCGAGGCCAAGCTAAAGAAAATTTCCTCTATTATTCAATGCCTTGAGGATGAATGGCATGCGGAAATAGACTGACCGGCTGTAACAAACCACGGTTGACAATCGATGGTTCCGATATAAAGCCAAAAGTAGGATAATGCCTTTTATAGTTTGCAGGGTCAGGATCTGCAATATTTGAATATTTCTGGCAATGGTGACAGGGTAGTCAGCTAGTACTGTCCAGACATAATAATAAGCCATTAGCAAGGTGAGTAATGTTGTATCGATGTAGACGATCGGCTGCGGGGGTCCTGGCAGCTATACTGTTTTATAGTATTCCCTCCTCAGCAGATGAGCTTTTTTCCGAGCAGACCCTGTTCGAGGCCTTGCCAATCGTCTCTGCTACGCGCTTATCACAACAGCCGCGGGATTTGCCGGTTGCCATTACTGTCTTTACGCGTGATGAAATTGCCGCCAGCGGTGTGACCGATATTCCCGACATTATCAGGCTGGTCCCCGGCTTCAGGGTGGGCAAGGTAAACGGCAACTACTATTCGGTTGTCGGTCACGGTCCGGGCGATCAGTTAAGCCGGCATTTGCAGATTCTCATTGATGGGAGGCCGATATTTTCACCCTTTTTGAGTACTGTCGATTGGGCGGCACTACCGATCACGATTGATGATGTCGAACGCATCGAGGTTATGCGCGGCCCGAGCGCGTCAGTATACGGGGCGAATGCCTATAACGGCGTGATTAATATCGTCACCAGTCGCCCGGTTGAACACCGTGGCTTGTATGTGCGCACCCTGCACGGAGAGCGTGATACGGGGGGCGTGCATGTTCGTTACGGGTTTAACAGTGAGAAAATGGATCACGCGATCAGCCTGAACTACCGTGATGATGAGGGGTTTCCTGTAATACACGATGGGCGCCGCTTCACCAAACTGTTTTACCGCGGCAACCTGCAACTTGATTTCAGTAACGAAATTGATATCCAGGCAGGGTTTGCGCATGGCTTTGGCGAAGAACCGGAATACGATCCGAACTTGTTGCGTGAGCGGGAACGGATCAATACCTCGAATTTCCAGCATGTGCAGTGGCGACATACGTATGATAATGGCGATGAGATGCAGCTGCGTTTGTATCATAACTATGAAGATATCGATGACTTCTATAATACTACACTGCTGTCAACAGCCTTTGGATTGCCGCCGGCGGCCATCCCGTTTTTGTTTGATGGGCAGCCGGACCAGTCAATTCGCTTTGGCTTTTTCCCGGGTAGTACCCGTCGGTTGGGCCTCGAGTACCAGCGCACCTATAATTTTGAAGACCTGAAATTTGTCTGGGGCGCCGGCATGACCCAGGATACGCTGGAAAGCGATGTCCTGTTCTATGGCAAGAACAGGAGCGAAGATGCGAGCAAGCAGTTGTTTGCCTCGATGGAATGGTTCGTGCGGCCTAACCTGAGCCTGAATGCGGGCGCCTTGCTCGAGCACACCAACGGCATCAATCCCAGGCTTTCGCCACGCGTTTCGCTGAACTACCACCTGAATGAAAATCACACGTTCCGCATCGGTGCGGCACGGGCCTACCGCATGCAGACCGCCTATGAGAAGGATGCGTTTGTCGTCTCGACGTTTGCCGATGGCTCGCCACTTGATTACATCTTTGACTACCGGGACTTTGACCAGCCGGAACATGTCAGCTCGTTCGAGATCGCGCATATTGCCAATTTCCCCGCGCATCACCTGTCCTTAGACTGGCGTATCTACAAGGAGAAATACCGCAATGTGCTCGCCTCGATCAAGGATCGCGATTACACGCCTTTATTTGGTGCGACTGATGCCGAGATAGCCGGTGATGCCGGCAATTACAAGATAAAGGGCTTCGAATTCCAGGCGAAGTACAAGCCGAGCGCGAAGAACTTTATTGCCTTGCAGTACAGCTATGCGGATCCTGAGGGCACTGTCATTTCAGGGATCAACCCGACAACATACAGTGATCTGTGGAATGCCATGCCGAAGAATGTCTTCAGTGTGCTGGTCAGCAAGGAGTTGCCATGGGGCCTGCAAGGCAGTCTGGCGTACCTGGATATTGGTGGATCGCGCTGGTTCGGTCTGGGGTATACCTTGCCCGGATACGAAGTGCTCGACCTGCGCCTGGCGAAGGATTTCCGCGTAGGCGGTACGGAAGCGCGCGCCGAGTTGCTGGTACAAAATGCGCTGGATGACAATTACCAGGATTTCTCCGAATTCAATATTGCCGAATCCGTCGTGTTGTTGCGCCTGAGCCTGTGGCAGCGTTGATAATTTACACAATACAAATAAAAAGGCCGTCAGTGTGACGGCCTTTTTATTTGTATTGCCCGGCAGCTAGATTGTCTCAGCCTTGTTTATATGCATTTCGACCTGCGGATAGGGGATAGATATACCATTTGCATCGAAGGCAAGCTTGATCTTTTCGGTAAGGTCGAATTTCACGGGCCAGTAATCGGATGACTTTACCCAGGGACGTACTACGAAATTAACGCTGCTGTCGGCCAGTTCTGAAACCGCGATCAGCGGCGCGGGGTCGCCAAGAATGCGTGCGTCGGCATTGATAATGTCGGCCATTATCTGCTGTGCCTTTTTCAGGTCATCGTCATAACCAATGCCGAATACCATATCAATGCGCCGCGTGTCGCGCGCGGAATAATTCACAATGTTGCCACCATAAATCGCGCTATTGGGGATAATGACTTCACGGTTATCACCGGTACGCATGGTCGTAGTGAAGATGCCGATTTTTTCCACCACGCCGGATGTGCCCGCAGCCTCTATGTAGTTACCGTCCACAAAGGGCCGGAACACGATGAGCATTACCCCGGCGGCAAAGTTCTGCAGCGAGCTTTGCAATGACAGGCCGATAGCAAGACCGGCGGCACCGATGAGCGCAATCAGGGAGGTGGTATCAACGCCCAGCTGGTCCAGTGAGGCGACAATAACGAATAGCAACAACACGGCATTGATGATTGAACTGATGAAATCAACAAGAATGCTGTCCATGCCCGACCTGTTGAGCAGCCTGATCGTCAGTTTGACTAATAAACGGGCGACTATCCGGCCAATAACAAAGATCAGCAGGGCAAGAATAATATTTATCCCCCACGGCATGACGTATTCGTTAGTCAGTGATTCAAGATTGATATTCTCAAACATGATGACCTCGATTAATGGTTAGAGCCCGTTCACTTTTTTCTTCCAGCATTTGTCAAAATCAATGCTCGTGCCGAAGCGGGTGGGTTTGCCTGCTTCAATATGCCTGGATGCATAACGCATCCAGTCAGTACTCCCCGGGTGCATTGTTATTCATGTCCGCCCTGATTTTGGCATAGTTTTATCAGCCTGGTAAATGCAAGCCAACCGGTCCGTGGCGGGGGGCGTTTCGGGATATACAAAGACAGTGATTGTCCTGGTGTCTTCGCCATAGAGGGCCTCCTTATATTCGATATGATCGGTGGCGCAGGCGAGTGCTTTGGCAAACTGTTGTGCCGTAAGCCGGGCCGCAAGGCAGGGCTGCTGATGAGGTACGAGGGTGAAATACCCTGGCCGGCAAGCCAGGCCGCCATGCGTGGCGCATCACGTTTGCCGCGCTTGTTCAAAGCTCGGTCGAAATCAGCCAGCGACGGCTCATCCCGGATGGGCCTGGCATGACGGGCCAGGATCAAGGTCTTCATCGACATACTGTCCTTGTGCAAAACCATATTGTCTTACCTCTTCGTAGTGGGAAATCAATAACCTGGCCAGGTAATTTGAAGCAGGTCATGACAATTGGTTACCTAAAATTCATAAAACTGTCACGGGAGTGGCATAACCGGCCGCGACTATGCACGTACGACAAAAGACCACAGTGCCACGGGGTGGCTTATGAAGCTCTACATATCTGAATGTTTCGATGAAACCGCGATGCTCATGTCTGAAAATGGCCAGCTGGTTGCCATGTTCGACAGCCTTGAGGAAGCGCTCGAAGAATGTGCCGAATGGATCGAGATAAATGCCTATTACGCCGACCACAGCGAAATATATATCGATTAGAGCACATCTTGCTTATCCAGCACTCCTGGAACTGGATGACATCGTAAATTGCGAACCGCGAATTCGTGGTTCGCACTCTGTGTGCATTTGCCTGCAGTGATTTTTCGCTCCGGGTTTATTTGCGCCAGGCTCTGCGTCATGTTCGTTGCACTGGAAGCATTGCCTCGGCAACAGAAAGCATTCGCTGAAATAATGGCCAGTCCCGAACAAAGTGGCCACGACAGGTAGTGACAGCGCGGCGATGATCAATAAACGCCCGGATGTAACGAGTGGTTATCTTTCTTGCGATGTTATTTTCGACCGGGACTGTTCCCCTTATTTGTGCTTCTCTTTATCTGCCCACGCGACAGGGGACGCCCTGTCCGCTAAAATAGCCAACTTCCACGAAAGCTCCGAGTTGATCGAGCCATGCGCACACGCATCAAAATCTGCGGGATCACCCGCCCGGAAGACGGTCTCGCCGCGGCCATGGCTGGCGCGGACGCGATTGGCCTCGTGTTCTACCCGAAATCGCCACGCGCTGTGACCATCGAGCAGGCGAGGGCGATTTGTGCCGTGTTGCCGCCGTTTGTGACGACCGTGGCGCTGTTTGTCGATGCCGAGCATTTCGCGGTGCAGGATGTGCTAAGCGCCGTCCCGCTCGACCTGCTACAGTTTCACGGCGCCGAAACCCCGGCCGAGTGTGCGGCGTTTGACCGCCCATTCATCAAGGCAGTACGTATGCGTGAGGACGTCGACCTGGCGCAAACCGCCTCGGATTACGCCGCCGGCCAGGGCCTGCTGCTGGATGCCTGGTCTTCGACCGGGGCTGGCGGTACCGGCGAAGTATTTGACTGGGCGCGCGTGCCTCGCGACCTCGACTCGCCTATAATCCTTGCCGGTGGTCTGCACCCGGCGAATGTCGCCGCGGCGGTGCGTGCCACCCGGCCCTATGCCGTGGATGTAAGCAGCGGGGTAGAGGTGAGCAAGGGCATCAAGAATGCAGACAAAATCACTGCCTTTATCCAGGCAGTGCGACAGGCAGACGAGTAATGAACGACGAGTCACACATAACAGATTTCATGCACATGCCCGACGAACGCGGGCATTTTGGTCCATATGGTGGACGGTTTGTCTCCGAGACGCTCATGGCGGCGATCGACGAGCTGACCGCGGCCTATAAGAAATACCTGCAAGATCCGGACTTCCTCGCCGAGTTTGAGCGTGACCTGCATGACTATGTCGGCCGGCCATCCCCGCTGTACCACGCCGAGCGCTGGAGCCGTGAGCTTGGCGGCGCGCAGATATATTTAAAGCGCGAAGATCTGAACCACACCGGCGCGCACAAGGTGAACAACACGATTGGCCAGGCCTTGCTCGCGAAACGCATGGGCAAGAAGCGTGTCATTGCCGAAACCGGCGCCGGCCAGCATGGCGTCGCCTCGGCCACGGTCGCGGCGCGTTTCGGTATGCAGTGCGTCGTGTACATGGGCGCCGAGGATATCCAGCGCCAGGCCCTGAACGTGTATCGCATGAAGTTGCTCGGTGCCGAAGTCGTGTCAGTCGAGTCCGGTTCGAAGACCCTGAAGGATGCATTGAACGAAGCCATGCGTGACTGGGTCACGAACGTCGATGATACCTTTTATATCATCGGTACCGTGGCCGGGCCGCACCCGTACCCGGCGATGGTACGTGATTTCCAGTCGGTGATCGGCCGCGAGGCACGTGAACAATGCCTGGACAAGACCGGTCGCCTGCCCGATGCGCTCGTCGCCTGTGTCGGTGGCGGGTCGAATGCGATCGGTTTGTTTCATCCGTTCCTCAACGATGAAGACGTGAAGATCTACGGTGTCGAGGCCGCCGGTGATGGCATTGAGACCGGCCATCATGCTGCGCCGTTATGCGCCGGCAAGCCGGGTGTCCTGCATGGCAACCGCACCTATCTGATGGAAGACCAGGATGGCCAGATTATTGAAACCCATTCCATTTCAGCCGGGCTCGATTACCCGGGGGTCGGTCCCGAGCATGCCTGGCTCAAGGACGTTGGCCGTGTCAACTACGTGGCCATCAACGATGACGAGGCACTCGAGGCCTTCCATGAACTGACCCGTACCGAAGGCATCCTGCCGGCACTCGAATCGAGTCATGCGCTGGCCTATGCGAAAAAGCTTGCCCCGACCATGGACAAGGACCAGATCATGGTCATTAACCTGTCAGGTCGTGGTGACAAAGACATCCACACTGTCGCCGCACGCGACGGTATCAAGTTGTAAAAAAATCATGAGCCGTATCAGTCAAACTTTTGCTGCGTTGAAGTCAGCCGGTCGCAAGGCCCTTATCCCGTATGTGACCGCCGGTGATCCCAACCCGTCGGTGACCGTGCCGCTCATGCACGACATGGTGAAGGCCGGGGCCGATATAATCGAACTTGGTGTACCCTTTTCTGATCCGATGGCCGATGGCCCGGTGATCCAGCGTGCCAGCGAACGCGCACTCGAGCACCATGTCAGCCTGCACAATGTGCTCGACATGGTGAAAGCCTTCCGCGAAAGCAATAGCGATACGCCGGTGATCCTCATGGGTTATCTGAACCCGGTCGAGATCATGGGCTATGAAACCTTTGCCAAAGCCGCCGCCGAGGCCGGTGTAGATGGCGTCCTCACTGTTGACCTGCCACCGGAAGAAGGGCACGACGCGGTGCTCGCGTTTCGTGCTAATGCACTTGATCCGATTTTCCTGCTTGCACCGACCACCACTGATGCGCGTATCCAGAGCATTTGTGATGCCGCGAGTGGTTTCGTCTATTATGTCTCGCTGAAGGGTGTGACGGGTGCGGCCACCCTGAACACTGATGAAGTGGCCGCCAAGATTGCACAGATCCGTACCCATACGGGGCTGCCGGTGGGTGTGGGCTTCGGCATCAAGGATGCGGCCTCGGCGAAAGCCGTG
>JASFJH010000064.1:0-8769 GCA_050122215.1 Granulosicoccaceae bacterium
TTTCTGCTCGCCGGCGCCGCGCTGCATATGGAGGCACTGGCCCATGCCGGCATACTGGCTGCAGCTTACATCGGTCTGCGGGTCGCGGGACGGATCCTCGGCACGCGACTGGGCGGCTGGCTCAGCGGTACTGATGCAAAAACCCGACACTGGATCGGGTTGGCCCTGTTACCGCAGGCGGGTGTCGCCATCGGTATGGCGCTGCTCGCCAGTCAGCACTTTCCGGAAATCAAGAATGTAATCCTGCCGGTCGTGCTCGGCTCGACCGTCATCTTCGAACTCATCGGCCCCATTATTACCCGCTGGACACTCGTGCAAGTCGGCGATATACCAGAGGGGCGTAAACACGGGAGGCGGCATAAGCAATGAGTGAAGTACTGCAATTCACAGCCTCGTTGACTGCGGGCAGCCTGCTCGGTCTGGCTTTCTTCTGGGGCCTGTGGGCAACGCTCAATGGCCTTGAGCGCGCGCCTCGTCCGGCCATGCGTATGCTGGTCAGTCTGCTGCTGCGCTTCGGCCTGGTACTTGCCGGGTTCTATTTCCTCGCCCGTTACGCGGCCTGGCAACATGTACTCACAGCGGTGGTCGGCTTCATGCTCGCGCGCATTCTGGTCGCCCGCTACATACGACCTGCTCTGTACAAAAAGGAATCGCAACTATGACCATCAGTCCTGACGATATTCTGTTCTGGCAATGGGGGCTGTTGCGTGTCAACGCCACCATTGTATTTACCTGGCTGGTCATGGCCCTCCTGACACTGATCTCCTGGCTGGTCACGCGGCGCCTGTCCACCGGTCCAGAGATCTCGCGCTGGCAGAACCTGCTGGAAGTCCTGGTCACCGGCATACATGACCAGATCCGGGACGTGACTCACCGCGATCCGGGCAGATACCTGCCCTTTGTGGGCACCCTGTTCCTGTTCATCGCCATGGCCAACCTGCTCAACGTCGTGCCCGGTTACATGGCGCCAACCGGGTCACTTTCGACCACAACCGCCCTGGCCATCTGTGTCTTTATTGCAGTACCGCTGTTCGGCATTGCCGCAGAAGGTCCGCTGACCTATTTACGCCATTACGTTAAGCCGACCTGGCTCATGTTGCCCTTCAACGTGCTCGGCGAAATCTCTCGCACCATCGCCCTGGCCGTGCGTCTGTATGGCAACATCATGAGCGGTACTGTCATCGTGGCCATCCTGCTCAGCCTGACGCCTTATATCTTTCCCATAGTTTTGCAACTGCTCGGCCTGCTGACCGGCATGATCCAGGCCTATATCTTCGCGGTGCTGGCGATGGTCTATATTGCGTCTGCTACCTCGGCCCATCGATACATCGAACAATCCGGAAAATCAAAACAATCATCATCAGATTAACCAGGGAGAACAACATGGAAAACATCTCAATCATCGGCATGGTTTCCGTCATCACCGCCGGTCTGACCATCGCCATCGGCTCCATCGGCCCTGCCTTTGGTGAGGCACGCGCCGTGGCCCAGGCCCTGAGTGCCATCGCCCAGCAACCTGACGAGGCTGGTACTATCACGCGTACCCTGTTCGTGGGCCTGGCCATGATCGAATCGACAGCGATCTACTGTTTCGTGGTAGCCATGATCCTGATTTTCGCCAACCCCTTCTGGGACTATGTCGTCGCGCCGGCGGGAGGCTGATCCATGACGATCGACTGGATCACAGTCTCGGCGCAGATCGTCAATTTCCTGATCCTGGTCTGGCTGTTGAAGCGTTTTCTGTACCAGCCGGTTATGCGCACCATGGAGCGCCGCGAGCAACGCATTGCAAAGCGGCTGGACGAGGCACAGGAACGTGAACAAAAGGCCGACGAGAAGGTTCAGCGCTACCAGGAACAGAGTGACGAACTGCAGCGCCAGCACGACACGCTCATGGACGAGGCCAGGGAAGAAGCGAAACGTGAAAAACGCCAACTGCTCGATGAAGCACGCGAGGAAGTCGCCGAGACCCGTGCAAACTGGCAACGCCAGGCCAACCAGGAAAAACGGGAGTTTTTCGCCAACCTTCGCATCGAGGCAGCCGAGGCCGTCCAGCATATTGCGCGCATGGTCTTGCGCGATCTGGCGGATACCGAGCTCGAGGAGCGCATCGTGCAAACCTTCATCGAACAGCTGAAATCGCTGGACAAGGACACCCGCAAGGTAATGGCGCACACAGTTGAGCCGATGCGCATCGCCAGCGCGTTTGAACTGGACTCCGCGGTCCGCGGCCGACTGACGCGTGCAGTCCATGAATACATCGCCGATGGCAAGAACGTGGAGTACAGCGAATCACCGGCTCTGCTCTGCGGCATCGAACTCACGAGCGGCGGGCAACGACTGAGCTGGAACCTGCAGGATTATATGGAGGAGCTGGCCGTCCGTATCGAGGAAGCCTTCAGCATGACTGACGCCGCAAAAAAAGAGGACTGAAACCTTGCTGCAGGAACTACTCGATGAAACCATGAACACGCTGCATGCGGCAATTGACCGGGGCACCGCGGCGCTGCGCTCGCGCGAAACCGGCACATTATTGCAGGTGGGCGGCGGCATCGCGCGTGTCACCGGTCTGCCCGGGATCACCTCGGAGGAACTGGTGCAGTTTCCGGGCGGTGTGCTCGGCGTCGCCATCAACCTCGAACCGGATGAAATCGGCGTCATGTTGCTCGGCGACAGCGACAAGCTGACAGCAGGCACCGAGGTCAGCGCCACGGGTCGCGAGGCGGACACACCGGTCGGCGAGGGTTTACTGGGGCGGGTGATCGACGCCACGGGACGCGTGCTCGATCACGGCAAGCCACTGCGGTTCAGCGAGCGGTGGCCGGTCGAGCGCCCTGCGCCTGCCATCATCGACCGCTCACCGGTCACCGTTCCCCTGGAAACCGGTATCAAGGCGATCGATGCGCTCATCCCCATTGGTCGCGGCCAGCGTGAACTCATTGTCGGCGATCGCCAGACCGGCAAGACGTCGGTGGCCGTCGACACGATTATCAATCAGCGTGACAAGGATGTGGTTTGCATCTACTGCGCCGTCGGCCAGCGCGGCACCGCGGTGGCCCGGGTGGTGGACACATTGCGCAGGCATGAGGCCCTGGATAACACGATCATTGTCGTGGCCTCGGACGAGGACCCGCCGGGGTTGCGCTATATCACCCCGTATGCCGCCACCTCGATGGCTGAATACTTCATGGAGAAGGGTCAGGATGTGCTCATCGTTTATGACGACCTTACACGGCATGCGCGGGCCTATCGTGAGCTGTCATTGCTGCTGCGCCGACCGCCGGGTCGCGAGGCATATCCCGGCGATATCTTCTACATCCACTCACGCCTGCTGGAACGGGCTACGCACCTGTGCAGTGAACGAGGCGGGGGATCGTTGACCGCGCTGCCCATCATCGAAACCCAGGCACAGGACATCTCGGCCTATATCCCGACCAACCTCATCTCCATCACCGATGGACAGATCTACCTCTCCCCCACGCTGTTTCACAAAAACCTGCTGCCGGCCATCGACGTGGGCAAGTCGGTGTCCCGGGTGGGCGGCAAGACACAGTATCCGGCGTTTCGCAGTGTGGCCGGTGATCTGCGGCTGTCGTACTCCCAGTTCGAGGAGCTGGAGACCTTCGCCCGTTTCGCGACCCGGCTCGACGAAGACACGCGGGCGACCATCGAACATGGCCGCCGCGTGCGCGAGGTCCTGAAGCAGGATGAACACCGCCCCCTGCGCGCCAGTGAACAGATGGCGGTGCTCAAGGCCGTCAATGCCGGCCTGTTCGATGCCTTGCCGGTGGACATGATCGGTGATGCCGAAGCGGCGGTGCAGCAACGCGTGCCCGCTGATCTGCATGAACTCTGCGAGTCCATGGATGCCGGTGAAAAACTCGACGATTCACAGTGGCAACAGGTTCTTGATGTCGCCTCGAACGCACTGTCCGAATTCCAGGACCGATCGCAGGAATAAAGCCGATGGAAACCCTCGAGCAACTGCACAAGCAACTGGACAGTCTGGGCGACCTACGCAGCATTGTAAGAACCATGAAGGCGCTGTCGGCGGCAAGCATCCGGCAATACGAGCAATCGGTTACCGCAGTCGGCGGTTATTATCGAACCGTAGAACGCGGCCTGCATGTCGTGTTGAAGGACATGCTGCCGGCCACTGAACCTCCGCGGCGCCCACACGCCCCACGTCGTCTCGCTGCCATCGTATTCGGTAGCGATCATGGTCTGTGCGGCCGTTTCAACGAGGAGATCACGAGGTACGCCCTGGATCGCATGGCCTCGAGCCCCGCAGATCCGGAAAACCGCCTGCTGCTCGCTGTCGGCGCGCGTGTGGCCGCCAGCCTCGAGCACGAGGGGCAGGCGATCGAAGAGGATTTTCTGCTGCCCGGCTCGGCCTCGCAGATCACGGCGACCGTGCAGCAAATCCTGCTCAAGGTCGATGAATGGCGCGAACAGGCCGGCGTGCACTATGTTTATCTTTTTTACAACCGCCACTCCGGCGGCAAGGGCTACCAGCCCACGGGGTTCGAGTTGTTGCCCCTTAACCTGCAGCGTTTTCATCGCCTGCAAGAAGAAGCCTGGCCATCGCGCAGCCTGCCGACCTATAGCATGGACCCCGATGTCTTGCTTGGCCGGCTGTTGCACCAGTACCTGTTCGTCTCGATCTTCCGCGCCTGCGCCGAGTCCCAGGCGAGCGAACACAGCAGTCGGCTGGCGGCCATGCAATCAGCGGAACGCAATCTCGACGAGCGTTTGATGGAAGTGACCAGGGTCTTCCGCCGTGCCCGCCAGAATGCGATCACCTCCGAGTTACTGGACGTGGTAGCAGGTTTCGAGGCGATCACCGGTAGTGAACAAACATAGCATCAGTTGCTTCACAAGCCGGTCATTTCATCCGGCTGCACAACTGGAACTAGGGTTGCTGATAGCCAAACAAACCCAGCAGCCCCGCCAGGATCAGGTAAACGGCAATGATATAGTTCAACAGGCGCGGCACGATAAGAATCAATATGCCGGCGATAAGCGAGAGTACAGGGGTGAAATAAATAGTCATATGCATGCGCTGAATCATCCTCATGGGTTGGATACCCGCGCATCACACCAGATGCCCTGCCCACGTTCATTGAAAAATATCAAAGCCTTGATCGGGTAATTGTGGGGAATGCATCACTTCAAGACTGCACGGCCCTGGAGGTGACAGTGAATAGAGATGCGTGCAAGCACCGGCAATCGCCGCACTGTCAGTGCTCTTGCAGCGATCACAATTCGCGCCGATACCTTATCACTACGAGTGAGCGCGCTCCAACAGTATAAGGACTGGCTACCGATTGTTCCGCGCTGCTTTCTCTATCATCTCGGGAGGTGTCTATCAGCAACGAGGGATGAGAAAAGGTCTTGTTTTCCGGTAGCACATATTCGACGTCTTCGTCGGCTGCGTTCAATATGAGCATGAACGTATCGTCAGTCTCCTTCTCGCCATGTGCCGTCAGGTGATAGATGCCCGCTTTACCGCTGATCAGCAACGCAATGGAGCGCGCCTCCTTATCATGCCAGTCTTCCTCGCACATAGCTTCGCCATCCGGCATGCACCAGATGATATCGCTGGTCTTCGTACCGGGGATCTCTTTACCATGGAAGAAGCGGTGACGGTGAAAAACAATATGCTCGCGTCGCAGCCGAAGCAGTGCTTGGGTAAACGCCATCAGCGCTTTACCTGTCTCGTCGATACCGTCCCAGTTCAGCCAGCTGGTTTCATTGTCCTGGCAGTAGGCATTATTGTTGCCCCGCTGGGTGTGTCCGAACTCGTCACCGGCGAGCAGTATGGGAATACCCTGTGAGAGCAACAGCGTTGCCAGCAGATTGCGTTTTTGCTGTTGCCGCAACCTGACGATCTCCGCGTCATCGGTCGCTCCTTCGACCCCGCAGTTCCAGCTGTAGTTATTATCATGGCCATCGCGATTGCCTTCCTGGTTGCTCTTGTTGTGTTTGTCGTTGTAGCTCACCAGGTCGTGCAGCGTGAAGCCGTCATGAGCGGTGACGAAATTGACACTCGCCCAGGGACGTCGGCCACGCCGATCATAGATATCACTGGAGCCGGACAGTCTGGATGCAAGCTCCGGAAGCTGCCCCTCATCGCCGCGCCAGAAACGACGCACAGTATCGCGGTAACGATCGTTCCACTCGGCCCATCCTGGCGGAAACCGCCCGAGCTGATAGCCTGCATGACCGGTGTCCCAGGGTTCGGCAATGAGCTTTACGGTTGACAGTACAGGGTCTTGTGCGATGGCATCCAGAAAGCTGGCATGTTCATCGAACTCGCCATTGACCCTGGCCAGGGTCGTCGCGAGATCGAAGCGGAAGCCGTCCACCCTCATCTCCTCGACCCAGTAGCGCAACGAATCGGTCACCATGCGCAGGACATAGGGGTGACGCAGTTCCAGCGCGTTGCCGGTACCCGTGAAATCGTTGTAGTAGCGCGCCTCGTCCTCCATCAGGTAATAGTAGGATTTGTTGTCGATGCCGCGCAGCGACAACGTCGGCCCGCGATGGTTGCCTTCGGCCGTATGGTTGTACACCACATCGAGAATCAACTCTATGCCCGCATCGTGCAACAACTGCACGAAGGTCTTGATTTCATTTATGCCGTTACTGCCCAGGTATTCCGGGTGAGGCGCGAAAAAACCAATCGAGTTATAGCCCCAGTAGTTGCGCAGGTCCCGCTCAACCAGGTGTCGATCATGCAGGAAGGCATGTACCGGCAACAGTTCGACGGCCGTGATGCCGAGTTCCTTGAGATAGTCTATGATGCTGTGCGTGGCCAGCCCGCCGAAAGTGCCCCGCGCCGCCTCTGCGACATCCGGATGAAGCATGGTACAACCACGGATATGCATTTCGTAGATAATGGTCTCGTGCCAGAAGCGCGCCGGCGGCCTGTCCAGCCCCCAGGTGAATGCCGGATCGACAACTTCGCACTTTGGCATGAAGGGGGCACTGTCGCGCGTATCAAATGACAGATCTTCCTTCTCGTGACCTACAATGTAGCCAAACAGCGCGTCATGCCAGGTGAGCGATCCCCGCAAGGTTTTGGCATACGGATCCAGCAGTAACTTGTGGTGATTGAACCGGTGGCCGTGTTCAGGAGCATAGGGGCCATATACACGGTAGCCATAAAGCTGTCCTGCGCGCACATCGGGCAAGTAGGCATGCCAGATTTCATGGGTGTACTCGGGCAATATGATGCGTTCAAGTTCGCGCTTGCCGGTGTCATCGAACAGACACAACTCGACCTTTTCTGCGTGCGCCGAGAAGATGGCAAAATTCGTACCCGCGCCATCCCAGGTGGCGCCCAGCGGATAAGGCCGGCCCGGCCACACACGCTGTTTTTGACGCGCCATTGTATTCCCCCTTCAGCCAGCCAGATAACCGGGACGCGGGTCAAACAGCACAACGATTAGACGCCGGTATTACGTGGCTGATCGATGTGCTGGCCGGGCGCCAGATCGGTGCGGTCAGCAGTGACCCGGCAATGTGGCTGCCCGTTTGCGATATCGAAGGTATTCTTGAAATGGAACGGCTGCAGGTTTTCAAGGATATCCTCACCACCAGGGGTAACATTCTCGATCTTCCAGCCGTAGTCGGAATTCCCGTTATTGTACTGCTCCCGATGCAGCCACGCTCCGCACTGGTCCTTGCGCCATTCGTTTGTATCCCGATCCGGCATCCCCCGGCCCTTTTCCCAGACTGCCTGTACGAGGCTTTCGGCGATTGGCATTGGTCTTCTCCTGCAATGAAGGCGTGCACAACTATCTGTGCCTGACAGAAATTAACGTTTTTGCCGAGACCTTCATTGAAATTTATCAATGACAGGTCCGGCCCACTATTTACCATGACAGCAAGACAGTGTGTATTCAACAGGGGAGCTGTTCATGAAGTTGACGCTTAGCGTTATCAAGGCCGATATCGGCTCCATTGGTGGCCATATTTGTCCGTCACAGCGCTTGTTGGATTCGGTTCGGGCGCATATCCAGGATCACGGCAAGGAGTTGTTGCTCGATAATTACATCAGTTACACGGGCGATGACATCGCGATTGTCATGACGCATACGCAAGGTCTGAACAACGAGGCTATCCACAAGCTTTGCTGGGATGCCTTTATGACAGGCACCGAGGTCGCCCGGCAACAGGGCCTGTACGGCGCCGGTCAGGACCTGCTCAAGGAGGCATTCTCCGGTAACGTGCGCGGCATGGGCCCGGCCGTGGCGGAACTGGATTTCGAGGAGCGTCCCAACGAGCCGTTCTTATTCTTCGCCGCCGATAAAACCGACCCCGGCGCCTACAATCTCCCGCTCTACATGGCCTTTGCCGACCCGATGAACACGCCCGGTCTTATGCTCTCGCCGAGTATGGCCGACGGCTTTCGCTTCATCATCATGGACGTGAATCACACCGAAGGCGACAAGATTATCGAGCTGAACGCCCCCGAGGATCTGTATGAAATTGCCACACTGCTGCGTGACACAGAGCGCTATGTGGTGGAATCCGTGTGGTCGCGATCTACCGGCGAACAGGCGGTATCTGTCTCTACTTCACGGCTGCACAACATTGCCGGGAAATACACGGGTAAGGATGACCCGGTTATGCTGGTCAGGGTGCAGAAAAACTTTCCCGCAACCGGTGAAGTCCTGGCACCCTACGCCATCGGCCCGTATGTCGCCGGCTGCATGCGCGGCTCGCACCAGATGCCGCTCATGCCCGTACCACTCAACTCCG
>JASFJH010000065.1:0-8596 GCA_050122215.1 Granulosicoccaceae bacterium
CTCGGCCTGTACGACTAAAAAGAATATGAACACCTGGCTGAACAGGACATCCCGACCACCCACATCGAAATCCCGATGTGGCGGCACGCGCTGATCAGCTTCCCGCACCCCTTGCTCAAGCAGGGTCTGATTGTGCTCGACACACCCGGGCTGAATGCACTCGGCACCGAGCCGGAACTGACCCTGAACATGCTGCCGAATGCCCAGGCCGTGTTGTTCCTGCTCAGCGCCGATGCCGGTGTCACCAAGTCCGATATGGAGATGTGGCGCCACCATGTCAGCGCCTACCGTGTCGCCCACAAGAAGGGCCTGCTCGTCGTCGTCAACAAGATCGACACGTTGTGGGATGAACTCCAGGACAGCGATGCGATCCAGGCCACTATCCGGGAGCAGGTCCAGCAATCAGCCGATGCGCTGCAACTGCCGGTCGACAATGTCTTCCCGGTGTCGGCGCAAAAGGCCCTGCTCGGCCGCGTCAAGGGTGACGAGGACCTCGTCGAACGCAGTGGCATCCCGGCCCTCGAAAAGGCGCTCAGCCATGACATCCTGCCGGACAAACGCCATATCATCAGCGAGAACATCATTGGCGAGATCACTGCCCTGATCGAGAACGACAAGCAGACACTGGCCGCCCGCCTGGGCAATGTGCAAAAACAGCAAGGCGAACTGCAGAACCTGTGCGGCAAGAATGCCGATGTGATCATGCACCTGCTGGCCAAGACCCGCGAGGAACAGGTGACCTATAACAAGAACCTGGAAGGCCTGCAGAAAAGCAAGCGTATCCTGGACAACTACAGCCGCCAGTTGCTGATACACCTCGATCTGAACACGCTGGACAACTTCGTATCGGAAACCCGCAAGGCCATGGCCGGCAGCTGGACCACGGTCGGCCTGAAAAGCGGTATGAAGGTTTTTTTCGACGGCGTCGCCAAAACCATGCAGGATGCGTCGGTGCAGGCTGCCGAGATCCACAAGATCACACGCGCCGTGTACCACAGGTTTCACAAGGACCACGGCTTCCCGGATATCAAGCCGCGCCTGTTCTCCACGAAGAAGTACGAGAAAGAACTCGACCTGTTGTACCGTGAAGCCGACCTGTTCCGGAAAAGCCCGGTCACGACCATGACCGAGCAAAACTTCGTCGTGAAGAAGTTCTTCATCTCGCTGGTCAGCAAGGCCCGCAACCTGTTCTTCAAGGCCAACAAGGATGCCGACCGCTGGGCGAAGGAAGTCATCGCACCACTGACCAAGCAGGTCAAGGCGCACAAGGCAGATATCGAAAAGCGCCTGGCTACGCTGCGCAAGATCAGCGAGTCACGGGATACGCTCGAGAGCAAGATCGCCGAACTGGACAAGACCCGGGCCGACCTCGAGCAACAGCTGTCGGCGATCAGTACCATGCTGGACGTGATCAACCGGCCCTTTAATCCGTCCGCCGACGACAAACACGGCAGTCGCGCCGTCTCCTGACACAAGCACACTTGCACAGACACGGCCGGGTAAGTTGCGATACCCGGCCGCTGTCATTAGACTGCCAGTCAGCTGATAACTGTCGCGCAGGAACGTTCCCGCCAAAAACATGCCTGAAGTCATTCCTGAAGATTCCGTCGGACTGGTAGAGCCGAAGTTCATACAGATCGACAAGCCAATCGAGCTGCAATGCGGTCGCACGCTCGATGGCTTCCGGTTGATCTACGAGGAATACGGCGAGCTGAATGCCGATAAATCGAACGCCATCCTGGTCTGTCATGCCCTGTCCTCGGATCACCATGCGGCCGGCTATCACAGCATGGAGGATCGCAAGCCCGGCTGGTGGGATTCGGCGATCGGCCCGGGCAAGGTCATCGATACGAACCGCTACTATGTCCTGTCCCTGAACAACCTCGGTGGCTGCAAGGGCTCGAGCGGGCCGAACCAGGTCAACCCGGAAAGCGGTGAGCCGTGGGGGCCGGATTTCCCGATCATCACGGTCAAGGACTGGGTCAGGAGCCAGGCCATGTTTGCCGACGCCCTCGGCATCGAGCAGTTCGCTGCGGTGATTGGCGGCAGCCTCGGTGGCATGCAGGTGCTGCAATGGAGCATCGACTACCCGGATCGCCTGCGGCACGCCATCGCGATCGCCGCCGCCCCGAAACTTTCGACGCAGAACATTGCCTTCAACGAGGTCGCCCGCCAGGCCATCATGACTGACCCTGACTTCCATGAAGGGCGCTATTACAATTTTGATACCGTACCGAAACGCGGCCTCATGCTGGCCCGCATGCTCGGCCATATCACCTATTTGTCCGATGACGCACTGCGCAACAAGTTCGGCCGTGAACTGCGCGAAGGCAAGATCAATTACGGCTTCGATGTGGAATTCCAGATCGAGTCCTATCTGCGTTACCAGGGGCAGTCGTTCGTCGACCGTTTTGACGCGAACACCTATTTACTCATGACCAAGGCGCTCGACTACTTCGACCCCGCAGCCGATTTCGATGACAACCTGAGCAAGGCGCTGGCCGGGGCAAAGGCCGACTTTCTGGTCGTCTCGTTTACGAGCGACTGGCGTTTTTCACCGACACGCTCACTCGAGATCCTCAAGGCCCTGCACGACAACGATTTGAATGTCAGTTATTCGGAGATCGACGTGCCACACGGTCACGATGCCTTCCTGTTGCCGATTCGGCCTTACCTGGATGTGCTCGCTGCCTACATGCAGCGAGTGAAATAAGGTGACTGGCATGACGACATTGCGTACCGACCTGCAAATTATCAGTGAATGGATCGCCCCGGACAGCCGCATCCTCGATCTTGGTTGTGGTGATGGCACACTGCTGCGTCACCTCAAGGACACACGTAACGTGAACGGTTATGGTATCGAAATCGACCATGACCATGTCGTGCAATGCATCAGCAAAGGGGTGAACGTCATCCAGGCCGACCTTGATGCCGGCCTGTCCGACTTTGATGCTGACAGCTTCGAGTACGTGGCTATGACCCAGGCCCTGCAGGCCGTCAACTACCCGGACAAGCTGATCAAGGAAATGCTGCGTGTCGGCCGTGAAGGCATTGTCACCTTTCCCAACTTCGGCCACTGGAAGGCACGCCTGCAGCTTGGCTTTGGTGGCCGTATGCCGGTGACCTCGACCCTGCCCAACGAGTGGTACAATACGGAAAACATTCACCTGTGCACGCTGACTGACTTTGAGCGACTGTGCGACAAACTTGGCATCGAGGTTATCGAACGCACCGTGGTCGACTCGACGCATCGTTCCAGCTTCGGCATGCGCCTGCTGCCGAACCTGCTTGGCGAGGTCGCAATTTATCGTTTCCGCAAGAAATAAGGGGATTCACCCGTGATTAGCTGGCTGCAACGCCTCGTTTGCCTGGCAGGCTTTGGCATCATCCTTACCATGCTGGTCTATTACAGTGTTGTGCACCACGGTGCTGCCGAGGCAGTCACAGAGGCGCGCTATAACCTGGTCGAGACCATGCTCATCTATGTTGGCGGCTGCCTGTTGCTATTCATCAGCGGTGTACCACAACTGCTATGGAAGATTGACAAGCATGCATTCTGGCACAAGGTCTACCTGGTAGGCCTCGTGGCAAGTTTTCCCGGTATCGGTCTTGGCCTGATGTTGCTCATCATGCAGATGCCGAAGTAATCCACATCCAGATATAGTGATTACGATTATAGGGCAAGGGAGAAAAAAGCTATGACCTGCTGGCATCGGTTAGTTATGTTACCCGCCATTATCGTGATATTACTTGCCAGTGGCTGCGCCAGCGTCCCGATGGCCTCGCTTGACGAGGATACGCGGGCAAAAACATTCAACGTGTCAGCCGACAAGGCCAATCTTTACGTTTATCGCAACGAATCCATGGGCGGCGCCGTCACGATGACCGTTTCTCTTGACGGCAAGGTAGCCGGCATGAGCGGCCCAAAGACGTATTTCCTGCTCACGGTCGAACCCGGTGAACACACCGTAAGTTCCTACGCCGAGAATGTTTCCACGCTGACAATCAAAACCGAGGCCGGCAAAAATTACTATATCTGGCAAGAGGTCAAAATGGGTTTTTGGATGGCGCGCTCCCTGTTGCAACAAGTCGATGAAGAAACCGGTCGTGCCGGGGTGCTTGAGTGTAAACGTGCCAAATCGAATTTTTAAGGCACATGACAAAACCCGTTATCTACTCGCTCATTGATTCACCGCTGCACCCGGATTTTTCATCACTGTACGAGAGACTCGGGCTGCACGAGATCAAACTGACCTCGCAACGCAAGGCGATGGGCGAATTGAAGAAGACCACGCCGGATTTCGTCGTCGCCGATTTCCTGTACGGCTACGGCAACAACTATGCCGGCATCAACCTGAGCAATCTCGACGTCTTCCTGCGCAGTCTGCAAAAATATGCACCGGAAACGAAAGTCATCGTATTGGCCGAAAAAGAGGAGCGGCAATTCGTCGACAAGCTCGCCGGACTGTTTCCGCTGCACGGTGTACTCGTCCACCCCGTGCAGGAAGCCGACCTCGCCGCGTTGTTACAAGGCTAGTCGCGCCCGGCCTGTGCCTCGGCGAGCCGTTGCCGTTCTCGGGCCTTGCCCGAGAAGGTCACGAACAGCGCCAGCAGGATCGCCGGGATACCGAGTGCCGCAGCGTAACTGAAAAAGAACACGTAGCCCTGCGCCTCAACCACGATCCCGGAGAAACCACCGAGTAACTTGGCCGGCAGGGTCATGAACGAGCTGAACAGCGCGTACTGCGTCGCTGTGTAGTTGCCACTGGTCAGGCTGGACAGGTAGGCAATAAACGCCGAGGTCGCCAGTCCGCCGGAGAAATTATCGGCGCTGATCACAATCGCAAGCCACAGCTTGTCCGGACCGAGCGTCGCGAGGTGCGCGAACAACAGGTTGGTAACGGCAACCAGTATTGCGCCGATGACCAGCGGCCGGAACACGCCGAAGCGCACGACCAGCACGCCGCCGAGTGCGGCGCCGAAGATGGTCATGAAGAAGCCGAAGAACTTCGCGATGTTGGCGATATCCGGCTTGGAAAAACCGAGATCCAGGTAGAACGGGTTGGCCATGACACCCATCGTGATATCCGAGATGCGGTACACGCCGACCAGCAGCAGGATCAGCAGCGCGTACTTGCCATAACGCGAAAAGAAATCGACAAACGGGCTGACCACGGCATAACCGAACCAGGCCTGCAGGCGCTGTACGCCATTCGGTGCATGGGTCAGATGCGCCAGCCTGTCGGCGACCGCCTGTTCGCGTTGCCGGGTTACCTCGCTGACGACATGTTCCGGTTCCTGCACCAGCAGGACCGTTACCATCCCCACACTCACGCACGCTGCCATGACCAGGTAGGTGATCGACCAGTCGGTATATTCCGCAATATAAAACGCACCGGCGCCGGCAACGAGCAAGGCAACACGGTAACCCAGGATATACATGGCCGACATTGCGCCCTGGTATTCCTTGTCGACGGCCTCGATGCGGTAGGCATCGAGCGCGACATCCTGGGTGGCCGAGGAAAACGCCACGAGCAGGGCTAACAGTGCGATGCCGACAAGGTCTGCACGCGGGTCGGTCACTGCCATACCCATCAGACCAATGGCAATACCGGTTTGTCCGGCCAGCATCCAGCCGCGCCGCTTGCCAAAATGTTTCGTCAACAAGGGGAACGGCAGCCGATCGATGACCGGCGCCCAGATCACCTTGATTGAATAGGTAATGCCGACCCAGCTGAAAAAGCCAATCGTGGCGCGATCGATATCGGCCTCGGTTAGCCAGGCTGACAGTGTCGAGAACACGAGCAGAAACGGCAGCCCCGCGGAAAAACCCAGAAACAGCATCGCGAACACACGCGGGCGCGTGTAGACGAGAAAGGCCTCTTTCCAGCTGTGCGGATGATTGGCTTGCGTAATCACGGAAACTCTTTGCTTGTTTTCGCCAGTGTAGCATGAGTGCTTGCAGCATGACTGGACGCCATCACGATTGGCGTTTACATTGAATGAGGGTTGGGTCGCGATGGAGCATCGATGTACTACTGGTTATGGGCAGGCGTGTTCGTGGTCGTCTTTACCTGGTCCGCCATCAACCCGGCTGATTACGAGATCTGGTTTCTCGAGGTGTTCCCGGCCATGATCGGCGTCGTGCTTATGGCACTGACCCGGCAACGCTTTCCGCTCACACCGCTACTTTATGCTTTGATACTTGGCCACTGTATCGTCCTGCTTGTCGGCGGGCATTACACCTATGCTGAAGTGCCACTGTTCAACTGGATCCGGGATACCTTCGAGCACACGCGCAATAATTACGACAAGGTCGGACATTTCGTGCAGGGCTTCGTCCCGGCCATGGTCGCGCGTGAGATCGTGATTCGCCTGAATCTCATTAACGGGCGTGCCTGGCAGGCCTTTTTCATTATCTGCACCTGTCTGGCCATCAGCGCCTTTTACGAACTGATCGAATGGTGGGTGGCACTGGCCAGTGAAGAGGCCGCCGAGGCCTTCCTCGGCACGCAGGGCTATGCCTGGGACACGCAGAGCGACATGGGCTATGCACTGTATGGTGCGATCCTCGCGCTGCTGTTACTGTCACGCCTGCACGATCGGCAACTGCAACGGGTGGCATGAACTGGGGGCGGAGACCATGAACACAGATACTGTGAACAAGAATGCAACATTCATCACCCTGATCAGCTGGGTATTCATTCTTATCGGCGGTTTCATCGCGCTGGGCACGCTCATGCAAAGCCTGATGCTGACCTTCCTCTTTTCCAACGAAGAATTTGCCGCGGCGATGCAGCTATCGAGTAAGGACATGCCGGCCCAGGCCGCCTTCATGCTCGATCACATCCGGAGCATTTCCTGGTCGGCATTTGCCATCGCCGCGTTGCTGGTGAGCGCCAGTGTCGGCATGCTGCGCCGAAAAAACTCTGCACGCCTGCTGTTCATCGGCATGATGTGGCTGTTTGCCGTGGTGACCGTGACGATGGCCGTAGTGCAGCTTGGCTACCTCGCCAACCTCTCGGCCGGCAAGGACGTGCCAGCCGGCTTTATCAAGCTCATGCAGGCCACCAAGCTCATGAGCCTGCTGTTCGGCATCGGCCTGGGGGTGTTGTTCGGCTGGCTGGGCTGGAAACTGACCCGGCCGGCCATCAAGGCCGAATTCCAACCACATGCGGGCCCAAATGCAGACCCCAATGCAGACTAGTTACAACTCGATATCATAATCAATCGTGAGCGGCGCGTGATCGGAAAACCACTTCTCCTTGTACACGCTGGCCTTTTTCACCTTGTCTTTCAGGCCCGGCGTGATGACCTGGTAATCAATGCGCCAGCCGACGTTCTTCGCCCGCGCCTGGCCACGGTTTGACCACCACGTGTATTGCTCGGGGCGTTGATCGACAACGCGGAAGGCGTCGACGTAACCGGCCTTTGTGAACAGCATTTCCATCCATTCCCGCTCGACCGGTGTGCAACCGGAATTCTTCTGGTTGCTCTTGAAGTTCTTGATGTCGATTTCCTTGTGCACCGTGTTCCAGTCGCCGCAGATAATGTACTCGCGGCGCTTGCGGCGCATGGCCTTGAGTTCGTCCATCATGCGGTCCATGAAGGCGAGCTTGCGCTGCTGGCGCTCTTCACTGGCGGAGCCCGACGGCAGGTAAAACGACACGACGCTGAGTTTGCCGAAGTCGGCCTGGATCCAGCGCCCCTCGTTATCGACCGGATCCCAGCCCAGCCCCGTGGTGACCCTGTCCGGCTCGCGGCGCGCGTAGAGCGCCACGCCGCTGTAGCCTTTTTTCTCGGCATCAAAGTAATAGCAGTGGAACGGCTTCGGGTAAAACGTGCCGTTATCGAGCTGGTGCTCCTGTGCCTTGGTCTCCTGCAGGCACACGACGTCGGCGCGTTGCCGCCTCAGCCAGTCGTAAAACCCCTTTTTCTGTGCCGCCCGTAAACCATTTACATTTACCGAGATAACCCGCATGCGTTTCAACCTTGTCTGTCAGCGTGTATGATAGCGCGCCATAGCATTCCACAGATTCAGACAGATTTGTACACCATGAAAGATTATCAACGTGATTTCCTCGATTTTGCGATCGCCACGGGTGTGCTGTGCTTCGGTGAGTTCACACTGAAGTCAGGCCGCCTCAGCCCGTATTTTTTCAACAGCGGCCTGTTCAATACCGGTGAGAGTCTCGCCAGGCTCGGCCGCTACTATGCGCAATCGATCATCGATGCCGGGATCGAGTTTGACTGCTTGTTTGGCCCGGCCTACAAGGGTATTCCGCTCGTCAGTACGGCCAGCGTCGCGCTGTATGATCACCATGATCGCAACATACCGTATGCCTTCAACCGCAAGGAGGCCAAGGACCACGGCGAGGGTGGTATGACCGTCGGCGCGAAACTCGAGGGCCGCGTCCTGATTATCGATGACGTGATCTCGTCCGGCATGTCGGTGGATGAGTCGGTGGACATCATCAAGGCCGCAGGCGCGACCCCCGCCGGTGTGGCGATTTCCCTCGATCGCATGGAACGCGGCCTCGACAGCGATCTGTCCGCCGTGCAATCAGTCGAGCAACGCCACGGCGTCAAGGTCGCG
>JASFJH010000066.1:0-8542 GCA_050122215.1 Granulosicoccaceae bacterium
CACGAACCAGGGCTGCCACATCTGTCTTTATCACATCACGATCGGCTTTCAGAGACGCGATAGCACGTGCATTCAGATTATGTTTGAGAAACAGTACGCGATCGCGTAACGCGGCCAGTACAGGTTCCATCTTGCCTTCTGCTGACTTCATCGCTGTTATCAGCCTGCTGTAACTTGCCCGGGTCTTCCCCAGCTGGCGCTGGCTGGTACGGCGTAAATCGGGGTTCGTATACTGCTCCAGTTCCTGGCGCCATTCCTCAAACAAATCATCAGAGACGCGCTCAAGGCTGCTGATACGCTCATGGACTTCATTGGCCCTGGCTTCGCTGTCCTCGAACTCCGCTTTCAGCTTGCGGTACTGTTCCTCCAGCTCGCCACCGCTAAAATTCGTTACCGCAATGAACTGTTCCAGGGAAGATTCGAACTGCTGCTTCGCTTCTTGCTGGGCATCCCTGGCCTCCCCCACGCGGTCAACCAGGATATCGCGTTTTTCTATGCCGAACTTTTCCATCGTACCGTAGTAAACGGTCTCGCAGCCGACCAGGACGAGTGCAAATGAACATACGACAAACAGATTTAAATGCATCAATGATTTCATACCCGGCATATTACCGCTCTTGTTGTCTGGTTTGTGACACTATAGCAAATCTACCAGGTGATTGAATCAGTACGTCATACTGGCATCACTCCCCGAAAAAAAACATCTCTCTGACTGACTGGATTCCTGGCGCATTTATGATTTACGCTTGCTGCCTGAAATTTCCTGTCATAACGAAAGGATCGCTATTATGGTTCGCACCGAATCCACGATGCTCGAGCTGGGCACACCCGCCCCCGACTTCTCCCTGCCGGAACCGGCCACCGGCAACACCGTGTCGCTGTCAGATTTTACCGGCAGCAAGGCCCTGCTGGTCATCTTCATGTGCAATCACTGCCCGTATGTGAAACATCTGAACGGGCCACTTAGTCAACTCATTAACGAATACCGCGACAAGGGGCTTGCGGCAGTCGCGATCAATGCCAACGATGTCAGTAACTACCCGGATGACAGCCCGGAAAAGATGGTCGAGGAAGTCAAAACCATGGGCTATCGTTTTCCCTACCTGTATGACGAAAGCCAGCAAGTCGCCCAGGCCTACAAGGCGGCCTGCACGCCGGACTTCTTCCTGTTTGATGCAGATATGAAACTGGCCTACCGCGGCCAATTCGATGATTCCCGCCCCGGTAATGACATACCGATCACTGGTGAGGACATGCGCCATGCTATTGAAACGGTTCTTGCCGGCAACAGTATCCCCGAGGCGCAACAAAAACCGAGCATGGGCTGCAATATCAAATGGAAAGAAGGCAACGCGCCTGATTATTTTGGTTGATCTCGATCTGGATCATGGTACTAGCAACCGGGTTGGCGTAATTATGATTGTGTCTCCATCATCTTCCAGGAGGGGTAGGGAAATGAACAAGAACTTCCTGCTTTCTGTCTGTATCACTGGCATGGCGCTCGTCTCCGGCAATGCCTGTGCGCTTGAAGGAGTCCTGCTGGACAGCGAGGGCAACTATGTCACCGATGACTTCGGCGAGTGCGTCTCGGTCGACAAGCTCAAGCATTTTCACCGCAAAGACGGTACCGGCTACTGTGAGGATGAACCCGAGAAGGTTGCCGAACCTGCGCCCAAACCGGCACCGCCACCTCCGGCACCAAAGCCCGTTATCGAAACCGTCACGCTCGGTGCGCATGCCTTGTTCGACCACGACAAGGCAAATCTGCGCCCCGAGGGCAAACGGGAACTCGATGTACTTGCAGCCAGGCTAAAATCTTTCTCATCGGTGCAGCGTATTACTGTTGTCGGGCACACCGACAGCGTTGGTACCGAGGCCTACAACCAGGACCTGAGCGAGCGCCGCGCTGCCTCGGTCAGGAACTACCTCGTACAACAGGGGATCGACGGTTCAGTGATTTCAACCTCCGGCATGGGCGAGACTTCGCCGGTCGCAACGAATAAAACCCGTGAGGGACGGCAACAGAATCGTCGGGTTGAAATCTCGATCAGGGCGATGCAGGTCAAATAACAAAACCAACTAGACGTATGATAAGCCGGTAACGTTGATACCGGCTTTTTTATGTGGACGGGTTGGCGATCGAGCCCTCGGCAAACAACTCGTCGATAAAGCCGAAGTAACGCAGGTCCGGGATGCGCATCGGGTAAAGAATGCCATCGAGGTGATCACACTCGTGCTGCACAACGCGCGCATGGAACCCCGTCACGCTGCGGTCAATCACCTTGCCTTGCGCATCGAAGCCGGTGTAACGGATCTTCGTGAAACGCGGCACCAGGCCGCGCATACCCGGCACAGACAGGCAACCTTCCCAGGCAAGGTCTGTCTCGTCGCCGAGCGGGGTAATCACCGGGTTGATGAGCACGGTTTGCGGCACGGCTTCGACATCCGGGTAACGCGGCGTGTGTTCGACGCCGAAAATCACAACGCGCAGATCGACACCGATTTGCGGCGCCGCCAGCCCCGCGCCGTCGCAAGCCGCCATGGTTTCAAACATGTCATCGAGCAGTGCCTGCAGTCGGGGTGCCCTGAATTCGCCGACCTCGGTGGCAGGCCGTAACAGGCGGGGATCGCCCATGCGCAATACGTCTTTGACCGCCATTTAGCCGATGCCCTTCATTGCCCGGCATGGCGGCTTGCCAACCAGGGTAACTGTGTGGAGAGAAAAGCGCTTGAATAATGCGGGGAAATTCATGGCTATTACCAGGGTATTAAATGCCCGAAGCAGGCAGGAGCCTGCACATGCAGGACCCGCCGCTTCAGGTGGAACAGTGGTACTGATGCAATTTTCTGATAAAGCCCGGCTGATCAGGCAATTACACCACTGTGGCCTCATCCCTCGCACCCTGCTGCGTTAATAACATTAGCACCATACACACATATTGAAAAATAAGTGCCTACTAATATACAGATTTGCCTGTATCCGACTGACACGGCAAAATGGCGCCCTTTCGCATTGACAACAAACAGGTAGAGCCATGCGCGAGCCATTGTTCGAATCCAGCCTCACCAGCCTGACCCTGCGCAACCGGGGCAAGGTACGTGATATTTATGACATCGACGACGAGCATATGCTCATCGTGACCACCGATCGCCTGTCGGCCTTTGACGTGGTGTTGCCGACCCCGATACCGGACAAGGGCCGGGTCCTGACCACCGTGTCGAATTTCTGGTTCGATTACCTGTCCGACATCGTGCCGAATCACCTGAGCAGCCTGAGCCTGGCCGAGGTTTTGCCGGATGCCGCTGAACGGGCAACTGTCGAGGGTCAGGCCACTGTCGTGCGCAAACTCAAGCCCCTGCCCGTAGAGGCGATTGTGCGCGGTTATCTCATCGGCTCGGGCTGGAAGGATTACCAGAAAACCGGCGCCGTATGCGGTATCTCGCTGCCCGAGGGGCTGCAAATGGCCGACAAGCTGGAGCAGGCCATCTATACGCCGTCGACAAAGGCCGAGGTAGGCGAACATGACGAAAATATCGACTTCGACGCCACCGTCAGGCTGCTCGGCCGGGAACTGGCCGAACAGGTTCGTGACGTCAGCCTGAAACTGTATTCCACTGCCCGCGACTATGCGGCGGAACGCGGCATCATCATTGCCGACACGAAGTTCGAGTTCGGTCTCGACGAGGACGGCACGCTGGTGCTGATCGACGAGGCCGTGACGCCGGATTCCTCGCGGTTCTGGCCGAAGGACAGCTATCAGCCCGGTAGCAGCCCGGAGAGCTACGACAAACAATATATCCGTGACTGGCTGGAAAGCATCGACTGGGACAAAAAGGCGCCCGGCCCGGAGATCCCGGCCGATATCGTGGCCAAAACCACCGAGAAATACCGCGAGGCCTGTGAGCGGCTGACCGGCAAGCCGCTCGACTAGCGTCTCGCCACGGAAAAAAACCAGAAAGGGCGCCGCTTCGGCGCCCTTTGCTATTCCTGGCTCAAGGCCACACAGCCCCGTCTATTTCTCGTTGAACGAGACCTCACACTCCGTGGAGGGCCTGACAAAGCCCCGGAGAATGGTGATGACCCCGATAACGGCGAAAAACAGCACAAACGGCCCAATCAGGCCGAGATCGCCACGCGTAACGGGCTCCGTGGCCGCGGCCTGGACCTGGCTCATGTAGACCTCCCAGAAGCCGTAAAACAGCCATACCAGCGTACTCGTACACAGCACCAGCTTCTGACGGCTATTAAAATGCGGCAGAAAGCAGGGCATCATGAACACCATCGACAAGACAAACGCCGCCAGCGGGTGCTCGGTGAAATAGTGCATTGCAGCCAGTAACAATTCCATTGGGCTATCCCCTTCACCGGCTCCGTGACTCCAGCCCGCAGGCGGATCCAGCATGGGCCGGGCTACTCTCGTCTGAATAGTTGTTCTATATTTGTCATAAAACAGACAATTCCGAAGATACCGGGAAATCCATCGGCCAACAAGCCACGCGCGAATACCCGCGCTTTTTAGCGGGAAAAAAACGGGGACGTGCTGGCGCAGGTCCCCGACGAAAATAGCTCCATGAGAGTAGAAGGGGGAGCTAGTGGTTTGAAGCACTATGAATGACGTGCGTCACCCATGACCGAAAAGTCTACCCGGGACCATGCCCGTTGACCATGTGGCATATTGTCGCAGCCCTTGGAATTCAATAAGTTAGTGAAATACTCAGCTATGGGCGCACTTACCTTACTCGCCGCACAACGCTAGAATAGGGGCTGTTGTAAGCCACGCAGTATCCGGATTTATCATGCACACCCATACCGTTGCCCCGCTCGCTGCTGATACCGTTGAACGTATCAACCTGAAACGGCTGTTCGTGCTGCGCAATATCGCGATCATCGGCCAACTCGTGGCCGTGTACGCCTCGATCTATGTGCTTGAACTGGCGCTGCCTGTCGTCCTGCTCGGTATGGTGATCACCGCGCACGCCATGTTTAATCTGTTCACCCGTTTTCGCCTGCACTGGGGTGGACGGATCAGCCAGATCGAGTTTCTGCTGCAGTTACTTGCCGATGTCGTGGTCCTCACCACGCTGTTGTACCTGACCGGCGGCGCCACCAACCCCTTTGTGCTGCTGTTTCTCATGCCGCTGATTATTGCCACGGCTGTGCTGCCGGCCCGGTATGTCTGGGTCCTCGCCGGCGTCACGGCCCTGTGTTACAGCCTGCTGATGTGGAGGTACCTGCCGCTGCCGCATGGCGGCGGTCATGGCACCGGGCATGGCAGCAGCTTCGACCAGCATGTATTCGGCATGTGGCTGGCGTTTGTCATCAGTGCGGTGGTCGTGTCGTATTTCGTGGTCAGTATGCGGCGCACCCTGCACAACCATGAACTGGCACTCGCCAGGGCGCGCGAACAGCGCCTGCGCGATGAACAACTCGTCATGCTCGGCACCCTCGCCGCGAGCACCGCTCATGAAATGGGCACACCGCTCGGCACTATGGCGCTGCTGTGTGATGAACTCGAGGCAACCATCAGCGAAGATCCGGCCCAGGCGCAGGCACAACTCGACCTCCTGCGCGAGCAGGTGACACGCTGTAAAACCGCGCTCGGCAACCTGTCGGCCTCGGCTGGCGGGATCCGCTTACATGGCGGTCGCCTGCAGGCCGTCGATACCTACCTGCAGCAGCTGTTTGCTAACTGGCAAGTCAGCCACACTACGACTAGCGTCAAACAACACTGGCAGGGTCTGCAACCGGCGCCGCAAATCCTCGCCGATCAAATCCTGAACCAGGCGCTCATGAACATTCTCGATAATGCCGCCGAGGCCTCGGCCAGCGAGATTGAATGGGATGCGAGCTGGAATGCCACCGAATTGCATATGGAGATCCGCGATCGTGGGCCCGGCCTGACCGAGGAAGCCAAACAACTGGTTGGCCGGCATCCCTATTCCGCCAAGGAGGAGGGGATGGGGCTGGGCCTGTTTCTCGCCCACGCCGTAATCCCACGCTTCCATGGCACGGTGAAGCTGTTCAACCGTCAAGGCGGTGGCGTGAAAACCGTAATCACCCTGCCCCTGAACCCGCTTACCACGGCCGCCCCATGAATACCCGGATTAAGGAGGTGCTGATCGTCGATGATGATGTCGCCTTCTGCGACACGCTCGCGCACACTCTCGAACGCCGCGGGCTGCAGGTCTACAAGGCCAATGATTCGGCCTGCGCCCTGTCGCTGGCGCAACAACACGCGCCCGCGCATGCCGTGATCGACCTGTGCATCGGCGAGGAATCCGGGCTGCAACTCGTCGCGCAACTGACCGCGGCGCAGCCTGCCATGCGCCTGGTTATATTGACCGGTTTTGCCAGTATTGCGACCGCGGTGGAGGCGATCAAGCTCGGCGCAACGCATTACCTGACCAAGCCCGCCGCGGTGGAGGATATCCTCGCCGCCTTACAACGCGATAGCGGCGATGCGAGTATTGCCACCGAACCACAACCAATGTCGGTGAAACGGCTCGAGTGGGAACATATCCAGAAAGTACTCAGCGAACATGATCAGAATATCTCGGCCGCGGCGCGTGCCCTCGGCATGCACCGCCGTACCCTGCAAAGAAAATTACAGAAGCGCCCCATGAGGCAGTGATCACCAGCTTACGGTGTTATAACTATAACGTCGGTACTAGATTGAGATATCCACACGCGGCGCCCGCTCATCATTCTCCACGTATTCCGGGTTGCACTGGATTAACCTGTCCGCCCCGATCCCCAGCTCCTTGACGAGATGCCGCTTCACGGCCTCACCACGTTGCGTGGCAAGGCTGACCAGTGCCTCTTTTTGCTGGCTGGTCAGGAGCGCCGGTTTCTGTGCCCTGGCCGGGCGTTCTGCCTCGTCACCGTTTTCCTGCTGGTTTTGGGGTTCGGGCGGAAACATCACCAGCTGGTCTGCCATCGTGGCATGCCCGCACAGGACAAGGTGGATGCCGGGCCGCTCGTTCAGCATCTTGCTCAAGGTCTGTAATTGTTCCATTGCCCGGGCATCGAGCTGCGTCGAGTTTGGCGCAAACACAACCGGCTCGAAGCGCAGTGCAGTTGCCAGGTTGATGGCGCCCTTGGCCAAACTGATCAGGCCAAACGGCGAATAATAGGTCAACACCGTGGTCCTGATGGCCTTTGCCATGACCTTGTTAATGGCATCATTGAGCGCAAAGTCTGGTGCAGTAATATCACCACTGACCGGCAACGTGATCGCGATGCGATCATCCTTTTCACGCAGCAGTGACAACGCGGTAGTCAATGGCACACCAAGATCTTCCTTGTACGGGTCCTTTTCTTCTGCCTTGAGCGGCTCGACATAAAACTTGTGCAGGAGCAGCTTTGTTTTGCTGTCGAGTTGCCCCTGGTCGATCTTGATATCCAGGTCGGCATCGAGTTGTCCGCTCTTGATCTTGTACTGCAGGAATTCGTGCGCATACGCCGACATATCAGCGATGTTCAGCGCCAGGATTTTGCCGTTCGCATTCAGTGTCAGGCGCGGCGCGAATAACGTGACCGCGCCGCTCATATCCAGCTTGCCAAACTCGCCAACCTGCATGCCCAGCACAAAATCGGTTGGCTGTGCCGGCGAGTTGCTGTCAATTGCACCGGTGGTCAGGACGATATTACTGACCGTCTGTTTAAAAACGGGTGATACCGCCTCATCCAGCAACTGCAGCCGGTTATCACCGGCCAATGAAATCTTGCCAATCGTGACAGTGGGCCGTTTGCCAGAATCCGCGGCGGCGGCAGGCGTATCCGCAGGCCGCGGTTGTGGCTGGTAGGCGGACAGATACTGTTGCAACTCGAGAGCACCCTGCCTGTCACGCTGCAGGCTCGCGGCCAGGCCTTCAAGCGCGACCTCGGCCAGTTGAATATTGCCTTCACGGACTACCACGTCTGACAGGCCAAGCTGCTGCCAGGCAAGCAGGTAGTCATCCGCAGCCTCTGCGCTACGCTGCAATGACTTGAAGCCACTGCCAGCAATCCGCGTGATACTGACGTCATTCGTACCATTCAGGGCGATACCGGACAGGCTCAGCTCACTGACCTGCAGGAGGCGCCTCGCACGTACGGTATCGTCAACGCTGGCACCCGCCAGTTGCAGATCGCCATTGAAGCTCAGGGTTGGTGCAGTCGTGGCGCTGCCAGACAGCGTCAGATCAGTGATTTCCAGCATGCGCCGGGCGCGCAACATATCGTCAACAGTGACACCGGCTAGTTGTAAATTGCCATTGATACTCAACGCGGCTGCTGTCGTGGCGGTGCCTGTGATCAGCTGCACGCTGCCCTGCCAGATCAGGCCTTGCAGGTTGGCACAGGTGGTATAGCCGGCATGTGCCGGAGTTTCTTCCGAGTCCATGCAGAAACGTACGGCCGTCACCCTGGTGGGGGCCAGCGTGACCTGCCAGGGTTCCGCGTTCTTGCCCCTCTCTGCTTCTTCCGGTTGCGCCTCTGCCTGCTGTTTCACGCCGGCGATGGTCAATTCACCGGCCGCTGTCCGGTTCGCATCGATACTGA
>JASFJH010000067.1:0-8524 GCA_050122215.1 Granulosicoccaceae bacterium
ACGCACCCCACCACCGACCAGGCAGGCATCAAAACCGGCCTTCTTCAGGCCATACAAGACGCGCAAGGCGCTTTCACTGATCGCTGAACGGGAGATATTGTGCTCGGCACGCGGGATTATGCGTGGCGCGGAATGTTGTGTGTCTGCCGAATCCAAAATAATAATCTTACATAACAGGTGCTTGTGAGATGGGAACGCGCAGGTATAATAGCACTCCCCGGCCGCACAGGCACGACTTACGGTATATAGCTCCCATCGTCTAGTGGTCCAGGACACCGGCCTCTCACGTCGGTAACAGGGGTTCGAGTCCCCTTGGGAGCACCATTTAACTGGCGATTGTACATGAACGACACCTCATCCCCCGACTACCCGACAGCCGGACTGATCCGGCGCCTGCTCGCCGCGGTCTATGACCTGCTACTGATCGCCGCCATCTGGCTCATCGCCGGTTTTATCGCCCTGCCGCTGAGCAGTGGTGAAGCCATCGCCCCGGACAACACACTTGGCCATGCGCTCTATAGCATGTACCTGTATAGCGTAACCTTTGCCTTCTTCGGCTGGTTCTGGACTCGCGGCGGGCAAACGCTGGGTATGCGAGCCTGGCGCCTGCGCGTCGAGCAACCCGACCACAGCACCATGACCTGGCGCCAGGCCCTGATCCGCTTCCTCGTCGCGTTCCTGTCGTGGGGGGCCTGCGGGCTGGGGGTCCTCTGGATGCTGGTCGACAAGGACAAGCTGACCTGGCATGACCGCGCATCGGGCACGCGGGTCGTGGTATTGCCCAAGGTTATATGAGTGAGGGGTAAGGAGTAAGGAGTGAGGCGATAACATCTCACTCCTCACACCTGACGCCTCACATTTTCAGATTCGCCGCAACATAAACAATGCCCCGGCCAGGAACAACAACACCGGCAGGGTTGCGCTCAGTACAGGTGAGAATGCATACACCACACCGAGATAGCCAAATGCCTTGTTAATAATATAAAAGGCCAGCCCGACCAGGAAACCGACGAGGATGCGAGGGCCAATGGCCACGGAACGCAGCGGGCCAAACACAAACGGCACAGCGAGCAACAGCATCACGGCTATTGCCAGCGGCGTCATGATCTTGCTCCACATGGCCAGCGAGTAACGTTCCGCATCCTGGTTATTGGCGCGCAGGAAACGTATATAGGCAAACAGTTCGCGCACCGGCATCCGCGCCGGGTCGATGACCACGATATTCAACAGCCCCGGCGCAAGCAATGAATCCCACCTGGCCTTGTCGATCATGCTTTGCGTGACGCGGTTTTCGGAAATATCACTCTGCACGATATTTTCAAGTAGCCACTGGCCGTTGTCATAACGTGCCCGGCCGGCATGGGTGGCACGGCGCAGGCGATAGTCACTATCGAACTCATACAGGTAGACATTGGCAATCTGGCCACCCGGGGCAATGTCGCGAATATTGATAAAGCTGTAACCATCGCGTGACCAGAAGCCATACTCGGATTTCAGCGCGCTTTGTTCGGCAAGTTTCAGCGCGCGCCGGGTTTCCGCGGTTTGTTCGGCAACCGGGATAACAAACTCACTGAGCAGAAACACCGCGAGCATCATGACCGCGCCGGTTTTCAGAATGGACCCGACAATCCTCGTCACGGATACGCCCGCCGCACGTATCACGGTCAGCTCACTGTTGGAGGCCAGTACGCCGAGGCCGGCAATCGCCCCCAGCAAGGTGGCGACCGGAAAATATTGATATATGCGGTGTGGTGTCGTCAGGCCAAGATAGAGCATGGCCTCGGTAAAACTGTATTCGCCCTGACCGATTTCATCAAGCTCGCGCACCAGCGCGAATAACATGTCGAGTGACACCAGCACAAGCAAGGCCAGCAGAATACTCGTGGCGATACTGCGGCCGATATATTTATCCAGCAGGGTCATCATACCGGCTCACCCCTGCCTGCCAGACGTGCAAACCAGGCATCAGAACGCGGCATCTTGCCGTGGTTTTGCAGCAGTCCATACAGGCCTGCCAGCAACAGCAGTAACAGGGGAACCCACCACAGGCCAATCACCGGTGTTAGTTTGCCACTGGCGACCCAGCCCTGCGCAGCGCCCAGCAGGTTGTTGTAGGCAATATAAATCAGCACGGCACTGAACAGACGTGCATAGCGACCTTCACGCGGTCGTGACCTGCTCAGGGGCACGGCCAGCAGCGCCAGGGCAATCGTACTCAGTGGCAGGATCAAACGGCGCTGGAGTTCTGCGATCTGTTTGGGCTGTGTCGCCTGCCACAACTGCGCGGTCGACATTTCCTTGCGTGACAACCCCGCCACCGTGCGTGCAGCCGCCTCGAGGCGCAGTGCATGCGTGCCGAAATGGACAATATGGTAATCGACCTGTCCGGGAACGCCATCATAGCGGTAGCCGTCTTTCATGATCATGAACTCGTCGCCGGTTTGTGCATCCACCTCACGGTAACCGGTGGCGGAGAACAGCACGTTCGGTCGCTCACCAGAACGGCTGTGCACAAACACGTTGCGCATAGTCCGGCGATCCTCGTCGATGGACTCGACATAGAGAATAAAGTTGCCATCACGTGATTCACGGAACTGCCCGGCAGCGATGCCGCTCAACTCCGAGCCCTGTTGCGCCTCATACTCGATCCCGGCAGCCGTCCTCGCTGCCCACGGTGACAGGTAGATCGCACACAGTGCCACGACGACGGCAACCAGCAGCGCGATGCGCATGACTGCCCATGCCAGGCCGCTCTGTCCGACACCACAGGCCGCCAGCGCGACCATTTCATGGTCACGGTACATCCGGCCGAAGCCAAGCAGCACGGCAAAAAACAGGCCGATCGGAATGATCAGTGACAGCTTATTCAGTGTCTGCAGGCCCAACAGGGTCAGGACGAGATCCGCCGGCAGCGTGCCGGCAGCAACCTCGCCGAGAATGCTGACAAAACGCATGCTGAAGAAAATCAGTAGCAATACGCCGGTCACGGCCAACAGCGTCAACAGGATTTCACGGATAATGTAGCGTTTGATGATCAATGCGTATCTTCTCCGGCCCGCCGGCAGTAGATTTACAATCCCCCGGGCCGCTGTTATGTTACCGTGCCGTAAGGATTTTTAATATCCCTGCGCCTGCAGGAGTCATGCGGTGCCGTTGCAACAGTCCGCCCGGATAGACATTCCTTATATAAGCAAGATAATCACTACAACACGAAATGCAGCCAGGAGCGAGCATGGAATTCTTGATAAAAAGCGGTAACCCGGAAAAACAACGTACTGCCTGTGTCGTCGTCGGTATTTTCGAGCCGCGCCGCCTGTCGGCTGCCGGCGAGTCGGTAGACGAGCACGCCGGGGGCTATCTCGCCAACATCATCCGCCGCGGTGATATCGAGGGCAAGGCCGGCCAGACCCTGCTGCTGCACAACGTGCCGGACATGCTGTGTGACCGCGTATTGCTGGTCGGTTGTGGCCGCGAACGCGATTTCAATGAGAACGCCTACATCCAGGCCGTCAGCACCGCGGTCAAGACCCTCAACGAATGTGGCGCGATGGACGCGGTGTGCTTCCTGCCGGAGTTGACGGTCAAGGGCCGCGACATCTACTGGAAGGTCCGCCAGGCCGTGCAGTCTGCCGAAGATGCGCTGTACGTCTTCGATGAACTGAAAAGCGAGAAGGACAAGACCCGTCGCCCGTTGCGCAAGATGACCCTGAACGTCACCAGCCGCCGCGACCTGGCGGCCGGTGAACAGGCCATCAGCGATGGCCAGGCGATCGCCCACGGTGTGGCACTGGCGAAAACGCTCGGTAACCTGCCAGGCAATATCTGTACGCCGGGCCACCTTGCCGACACGGCGAAAAAACTGACCAGGCAATCGAAGAAACTCAAGGTCAATGTGCTGGAACAGGCCGATATGGAAAAACTCGGCATGGGCGCCCTGCTCTCGGTTGCCAAGGGCAGCCGCCAGGCACCCAAGCTGATCTGCATGGAATACAAAGGGGGCAAAAAGGACGACAAGCCACATGTACTCGTCGGCAAGGGCATTACCTTTGATTCCGGTGGCATTTCGATCAAGCCCCCCGCCGCAATGGACGAAATGAAATACGACATGGGCGGCGCGGCAAGCGTGCTCGGCACGATGCAGGCGATCCTCGACATGAAATTGCCACTGAATGTCGTGGGTATCATCCCGAGTTGCGAAAACATGCCGGACGGCCTCGCCAACAAGCCCGGCGACATCGTCACCAGCATGTCCGGCCAGACCATCGAAGTACTCAACACCGATGCCGAAGGCCGCCTGATTCTGTGTGATGCGCTGACCTACAGCGAAAAGTATGAACCGGAGACGGTAATCGACATCGCGACCCTGACCGGTGCCTGCGTTATCGCGCTCGGCAACCATGTCTCGGGGCTGCTCGGTAATCACCGCGGCCTGGTCAATGACATCCTGCACGCCGGCAAGGCCAGCCACGACCGAGCATGGGAGCTGCCGCTGTGGGAGGAGTACCAGGAACAACTGAAGAGCAACTTTGCCGACATGGCCAACATTGGTGGCCGCGAAGGCGGTACGATCACCGCGGCCTGTTTCCTGTCACGCTTCACGAAGAAACTGCACTGGGCCCACCTCGATATTGCAGGTACGGCATGGAAAAGCGGTAAAGAGAAAGGCGGCACCGGCCGCCCGGTAGCGCTGCTGACACAGTACCTCATGGACCGTACCGGCAAATAAACCGCTATGACGCGGGTCGATTTTTATATCAGCCATTCCACCCGGGCGCAGAATGAATTGCACACGGCCTGCCGGCTGGCCGACAAGGCCTTCCGGCTCGGCCACAGCGTCTATATCCATACCGCGAATGCCGAGCAGGCCGAGCGTCTGGACGACCTGCTGTGGACCTTCCGTGACGGCAGTTTTGTGCCGCACGGCCTGCAACAAGGTGCGTCCGGCAACGACCTGCCCATTGTGATTGGCCATGACAGCGAGCCGGCTGAAATCCGCGACGTGCTGATCAATCTCGCCGACACTATCCCGGGCTTTTTCAGCCGCTTCGAGCGGGTCGCCGAGGTCGTCAACGGTCGTGCCGAGCTGCGTGATGCTGCCCGCGAACGCTTCCGCTTCTACCGTGAACGCGGCTATGCGCTGGAAAGCCACGACATCACCGACTGATCCGGGATTTGTGCGTTGTTTCACAGTAGTGGGCCGCTGCCCGGCGCATGCTATGTGCACAGGGAACGCAAAAGGGCTCCACCATGTACCACGCCGCCGAACAAACCGATCTGTCTGCACCGCGCCCCGGCTCACCGGAACTCGAGCAGGCACTCAAATCGCTCGATGCGCTGCGCGCCTCGTTGCAGACTGTCGTCGCATCTCCTGCCCGCGATTACATCCCCGTGCTGCACGACGTGGTCAAGCCCGGTACGCCACAATATGCCACCACCGCGGATACGGACGGGGAACAGGCCCTGGCAACACTGCTCGATACGCTGCGCGAAGAACTCGACCTGCTCATCGAGGATATGATCAGTGATGCCCGTGAACGCTTCGAACTGTTGCTCGCCCAAAGCAGCGATGAGCTGAAAACCGCGGTCCGCGGCCGACTCGAAACGCATATCACCGATTATCTTTCCGCCAGATAAGCACGGCACATACCCTCCCCCTGTCATTCCGGTATAATGCCGGCCTCGTGGCCGACATTGGCCTTTTTCAATCAACCTGTTACCTGTACACATCATGGAAAAAGCCTACCAACCGCACGCGATTGAACAGCGCTGGTACGACACCTGGGAAAACAACGGCTATTTCGCGCCAGACGGAAAGGGTGATGCGTATTGCATCATGATCCCGCCGCCGAATGTCACCGGCAGCCTGCACATGGGGCATGCCTTCCAGGACACGATCATGGATGCGCTGACCCGCTATCATCGTATGCGTGGCGACAACACGCTGTGGCAGGCGGGTACCGATCATGCCGGGATCGCCACGCAAATGGTGGTCGAGCGCCGCCTCGCCGCACAAGGCAAGACGCGCCATGACCTCGGCCGCGATGAATTCATCAAGCAGGTCTGGGACTGGAAGGCCGAATCCGGCGGCACGATCACGCGCCAGCTGCGCCGCATGGGCGCCTCGCTCGACTGGTCGCGCGAACGCTTTACCATGGACGAGGGCCTGTCCGAGGCGGTGCGCGAAGTGTTCGTACGCCTGCATGAAGAAGGCCTGATCTATCGTGGCAAGCGCCTCGTCAACTGGGACCCCGTGTTACACACGGCCGTGTCTGATCTCGAGGTCATCTCGGAGGAAGAAAACGGCTATCTGTGGCACATGTGCTACCCGCTGGCCGACGGCAGTGGCCATATCATCGTCGCCACAACTCGTCCCGAGACCATGCTCGGTGACGCGGCCGTGGCCGTACACCCCGGTGACGAACGCTACCAACATCTTGTCGGTCAACTTGTGGAGCTGCCGCTGACCGGCCGCAAGATCCCGATCATCGCCGATGATTATGTTGACCCGGAATTCGGCTCGGGCTGCGTGAAGATTACCCCTGCGCACGACTTCAATGATTACCAGATCTGGCAGCGCCACCGCGACGAGACCGCCATAGCAGCATTGCCCCATGGTGGTCTTATCAACATATTCACCCCAGATGCCTGTGTTAAATCTAATCCCATTGATGATTTTTCATGGGGTCACAAGGCTGTTGACAAACGTGGTTTAGAACATGCTGATGAAGACGGGCTTGTTGGTGTCGCCACCTCCGAGTTGATCCCGGGAGAGTTTCGTGGACTTGACCGCTACGAAGCACGCAAACTGATCATCGAGGAACTGGGTGCCCGGGGACTGCTGGAAAAGACCGATGATCATAAGCTCATGGTGCCGAGGGGCGACCGTACCGGCGCCGTCATCGAACCGTTCCTGACTAACCAGTGGTACGTCAAGGTCGGTCCGCTTGCCGAGCCGGCCATCGAGGCGGTGGAAAGCGGCAAGATCAAATTCGTTCCGGACAACTGGAAGAACACCTATTTCGAATGGATGCGCAACATCGAGGACTGGTGTATCTCGCGCCAGATCTGGTGGGGCCATCGGATCCCGGCCTGGTACGACGACAAGGGCGATGTCTACGTCGGCCGCAGTGAGCAGGAGATCCGCGACAAGCACAAGCTGGCCGATGATGTACTGCTGCGCCAGGATGAAGACGTACTCGACACGTGGTTTTCGTCCGCACTGTGGCCGTTCTCGACGCTGGGCTGGCCACAACAGACCGAGACGTTGAAGACCTTTTACCCGACCAATGTGCTCGTCACCGGTTTCGATATCATTTTCTTCTGGGTGGCCCGCATGATCATGATGGGCCTGAAGTTCATGGACGATGTGCCGTTTCGCGAGGTCTATATTCACGGCCTGGTGCGCGATGCGCAGGGCCAGAAGATGTCGAAGTCGAAAGGCAATGTGCTCGACCCGCTCGACCTGATCGACGGTATCGAACTCGAACCGCTCGTTGCCAAGCGCACTGCCGGGCTGATGCAACCGAAGATGGCGAAGAAGATCGAAAAGGCCACGCGCAAGGAGTTTGCCGACGGCATCCCGGCGTTCGGTACCGACGCGCTGCGTTTTACCTTTGCCGCGCTCGCCTCGACCGGCCGCGACATCAAGTTCGATATGAACCGCATCACCGGTTACCGTAACTTCTGTAACAAGCTGTGGAACGCGGCCCGTTACGTGCTCATGAATACCGAGGGCCAGGATACCGGCATTGCCGGCAACGAGATTGAACTGAACCGCTTCGACAAGTGGATCGTGTCGCGGTTGCAGCAGGTCGAACAGGAAGTCAGCGATGCCATCGAGCAATACCGGCTCGATCATGCCGCGCAGGCCATTTACGAGTTCACCTGGAACGAGTACTGCGACTGGTACCTCGAGCTGTCCAAGCCGGTGTTACAGGATGAAACCAGTTCACAGGCTGCGCTGCGTGGCACGCGCCGTACCCTGGTACGCGTACTGGAAACGATTTTACGCCTGGCCCACCCGATCATCCCTTATATTACCGAAGAGATCTGGCAACGCGTGGCACCGCTGGCGGGCAAGGACGGCAAGACCATTATGTTGCAGCCCTACCCGGCGCCGGACAACAGCCGGTTCGATGAACAGGCCGTGCGCGAAACCGAGCTGGTCATGCAGCTGAACCGTGGCGTACGCCGTATCCGCAGCGAAATGAACATCGCACCGGGCAAACCACTGCCCGTCATCCTGCAAAACCTGTCCGCTGAAGAACGCGCCATCATCGAGCAGACCACGCATTGTTCATGCTCGATCAGCAGGATCGAGTCCCTCGACTTTGCCGATGCCGATCGCCAGTTGCCGGAATCCGCCACCGCGCTGGTCGGCGCCAACGGCACGCTGCATATCCCGATGGCAGGTCTGATCGACAAGGATGCCGAGCTGCAGCGCCTCGACAGGGACATTGCGAAGACGGAAAAAGAGCTGGCATCGCGCACCTCGAAGCTGGCCAACCCGAACGACGTGGAGACG
>JASFJH010000068.1:0-8506 GCA_050122215.1 Granulosicoccaceae bacterium
GTGCAGGTCCGACAGGACCGGCTCGAGCACGCGATCTATCATAAAGACCTGTTGCCGGTTGTGTTTGTCACCGGCGATGTCGCGGGTGGCCCGGACAGCCCGTTATACGGCATGTTTGATATTTATGGCCAATTGCGCGATGAACCGCTGGCCACGGGCAGGCCTCTGCAACAGTCCCTGATCACGCAACCCGAAAACCCCTACCGTTACAGCTTGAAGTGGGACGGTGAGTGGCAGATCACCTATGAGACCTTCCGCGATATGGGGATTGCCTACGGTGTCGGCATGATCCTGATTTACCTGCTCGTGGTGGCGCAGTTCCGATCCTACATGGTGCCGTTGATTATCATGGCGCCGATCCCGCTGACGATTATCGGTGTGATGCCAGGACATGCACTGCTCGGCGCGAAATTCACCGCGACCTCGATGATCGGCATGATTGCGCTGGCGGGGATCATTGTCCGCAACTCCATCCTGCTCGTGGACTTCATCAACGACGAGGTTGCGAAAGGCGCGAGCTATGCAGATGCCGTGATCCGGGCCGGTGCGGTGCGTTCCAAGCCGATTGCCCTGACCGCGCTGGCGGCCATGTTTGGTGCCTTCTTTATCCTGGATGATCCGATCTTCAGCGGTCTGGCGATCTCGTTGATCTTCGGTATCCTCGTCTCAACCTTGCTGACCCTCGTCGTGATACCGGTGTTGTATTACGCCTACATGAGTCGGCGCCAGCAGGCCTGAGACACACCATTAACTGCTAGAGGTCGTGAATGCTGCGCGGTTCGCCGAGCAGGCTGCCCTGCAAGCCGTCTATGCCGAATGACTCGAGTATACTAAGTGTGGCCTGTGCATCGACCTGGCCGGCAATGATGGGTTGCCCGAGCGTATGCGCAATATCAATGATGGAGCGCACCAGCGTTTGATCAAGGCTGTCATTGACAAGGTTATGGACATAGCGGCTGTCGATTTTCAGCTTGCTGACAGGCAGGCTTTCAATGTTTTTGCAGGCATTCAGATCGGCACCAAAGTGATCAACGATGACCTGGCAACCCAGTTCGGCAAGCGCCACGATCGCTTTGGTCACAGGTTCAGGGTTTTGTGCCAGCGCTGATTCATTCACTTTTATGCATAGCCGCGAAACTGGAAAGGCCCGGTCATCGAGCAACCGGCCCAGCAGTTTATGGCTGTGCTGATCCACCAGTGCCAGCGGTGAAAGGTTGATATGCAGGTCGGTATACGCGAACAAGCCGGGATATTCGGCCAGGATATGCGCAGCCTTGCGCATCACCCAGTCATCGATTTCATTCATCAGCCCGGCGTTTTCGGCCACGGTAAGAAAGGATGAAGGTGTGTACAACTTGCCACTGTCGCGGATTCTCAATAACAGTTCATGCGCAACTACGCCATGTTCACCAGCGCTGACCACCGGTTGCAGCTGGTACTCGAATGTGTCGGTATCCAGTGCACGGCGTAAACGCGGTTGCCAGTAATTATACTGCTGGGTTGCCGGCATGGCGGGATCGTTTTTACTGAACAGGCAGGCCCGGTTGCCACCCTGTGCACGGGCCTGCTTACAGGCCTGCTCGGCATGGGCAATAATCTCACTGCAGCGCCGCGTCTCATTATGGTTGATGAGGACAATACCGATACTAGCTGTCAGTGCATTGATATCCTGGTGGCCGACATCAATCTGTGCCAGAGTCTGAAGCACCGAGGCGGCTGTTTTTTGTGCCGAGGCGACATCGGTGTTATCAATAAAAATCGCAAATTCATCAGCGCCAATGCGTGCCAGCAGGTTGTTTTCACTGCTGTAACGCCGCAGCAAACGGGCAATACTGATCAATGTGTGGTCGCCTGAACTGTAACCGGCAACTTCATTTATCTTCGAAAAGGCATCGATATCGATCAGTAACAGCGCACTGCTGCGCTGGTAATAGCGCGCGTACACGATGCCCAGTTCAACGACCTGTCCGAGGCGACGCTGATTGAACAGGCCGGTCAGGTCATCATGGCTGACCAGGTAACTCAGCCGCGTTTCCAGCAAGGCGTTTTCGCTCAGGCGTTGTTGCAGGTGTTTCTCCTGCCTGATGCGCTGATCGCGTTCATTTTTCAGGTGCAGGGCTGCGATCACACGCGGCAACAGTTCATTGCTGCGCACCGGTTTGAACAGGATCTCGCTCGCACCACTATCATAGCTTGCCTGCGCGGTTTCTTCGCGCCACTTGGCCTCTGAGGTGACCATAATGACCGGAATATTCCGCCACAGCGGGTGGTTCTGCATCATGCGGCAGATACTGTAACCATTCAGTCCGGGCAGGATGATATCCAGCAACACCAGATCGATATCGCAACGCCCGGCATGGGTGTGTTTCTCCAGCAACTCGATGGCCTTGTCACCGGTATTGGCAGTCAGCTGGTGGCTGAAGCCGCCATGCTCGAGAATGGCCTGCATGAGAATGATGTTGGTCGGCAGGTCATCAACGATCAATATCCGCATGGCGCGCAGGCTATCGATCGATGCCGGCTTGAAGACATAGCCGTGATCGTTTTGCCGTACATGGCCCGGGAGTTGTGCGGATTTGTTGTCGGTGCGGTCCTGCATAATGTCAGGTGTCCTTGCCACCTAGCCTGATATGGAGGGGCAGGCCCTGGCATACGGGTGTATTTTCTTCTTACTAAGATAGGCAAATACGCCGACTTCGGCAAGCGGTGCGTTTATGACGAGTAACCGCGCCCGGGAGCCGCCGGGTGGCTGCAGGCAGGTTATTTTTCGGCGACGATATAGGCGATCCAGCCGGCGTCGGCCTCGCCCTGTTCGGTGGCCTCGAAATTGCCATCACCCTCATCGGTTTCTTCATCGGTGCCTTCCCAGTAGGTTTGCACGTTTTTGAAGCCGGCCTCTTCGAGCAGTTCGCGGATCTCGGGCATGGTCCACAAGCGCCATTCGTAGGTAAAGGCGTTCTTCATTTTCGAGCCGTCGGGGAATTCGAAATGAATATGGCAGACGTAATCCCCCGTGATCGGGTTGTATTCTGCCTGATCCCAAGTGTACGTGAAGTCGTCGTATTCAGTGCTTTCTTCCATTTCACGGAAGGCTTCGTAACCGCCGAAGCAATCGAGGAAGAAGACGCCGTCATCTTTCATGCCGTCGCGGGCTTTTTCGAAATAACTGCGCAGCGTATTGCGGTCCTTGAAGTACCAGTAGCTGAAGTTCATGGCGAGCACGGCGTCGACCGGCTCGGTCTTGACCTTGAAAACATCTTCTTCGCGTAACTCGATACGACCGCGTTGCTCATCGGTCAGGGTGGCAAGATTATGTTCACGCCCCCATTGCAGCACTTCCGGGTCGAGGTCGACGCCAATCGCGCGGTTGTTTTTACGGCGGCGGACCCACTCGCAGCAGACGTTGGCCGTACCGCAGAAGTCTTCGCGGATCAGCTGCATTTTGCGGCCGCGAATCGCCTCGAAGGTTTCATCGACAAAATCGACCTCGGTTTCGGCGTTTTGTACCGATTCCTGGTAAAGATGATGGCGATCCGCCGTCTCGGCCATGCGTGGGCCTTTGGCTACGGCGGCCTTCTTCGGCTTCTTTTTCTTATGCTTGTTTTTTCTACTCATGATGGTCACAAATTCTAGCATACTGCGGGCGGACGGATAAGTACTGATGAGCCGATCCCGATGACAGGGCTCCTTTATGCCAGGGCCTGATAACTTAGTGGCAGCCAACATCAAGGTGAGGCAGGCAGCGGTATGACTCGCTTGATATGCCGGCAATATTTTTTTAGTGTGTTGTTTGAAATGGCCGATTCATCACGCTGGTGCACCAGACGGGTTGATTCCGCGCTTTATAAATATTAGAAGAATCTGGAAATTACTTGGGCTGGCCGCCGCGTCGACCTGACTGCTGTCAGGCATAACAGGGTTGTTATTGGAGCACAATGCCCGGACCATTTACCCATAACATCGATCCCGTCATCGGTCAGATTGGCGACATGTACCTGTGGTGGTATGGCTTTAGCTATACGCTCGGCTTTCTCGGCTTATTTCACTGGCTTCGAAGTGTGCGCGTGTTTCTCGACATGGACGTGCGCCAGGTGTACGTCCTGAGCATTTCCATGGCGGCCGGTGTATTGACCGGTGGTCGGCTCGTCGAGGTGATTTTCTACGAGTGGGCCTACTATGGCGGCCATCCCTGGCATATATTTACTATCTGGATCGGAGGCATGTCGACCCATGGGATCCTGCTCGGCGCGACGACAGGCGCCTGGCTGTTTTGCCGGTGGCACCGCAAAAGCTTTCTGGCGGTCGCCGATGAGCTGGTTATTCCTGCCGCCTTGATCATGGGACTCGGCCGCCTTGGTAATTTCATCGACGGGCAAATCGTGGGAAGTGTTACCGATGTCTGGTGGGCAGTGAAGTTTCCTGATGTAGAGGGCTTCCGGCACCCCGTGGTGCTGTACGACGGTATCAAAAATCTGTTGCTGATACCTGTGCTACTCCTCATGCGCTATGTGAGGCCGCCCCGCGGCGTCCTGCTGGGGACATTCCTGATCGGTTACGGGTTTCTGCGCATCTTCATTGATTTCTTTCGCGAGTATCGAACCGATTTTTTCGGCCTTCCGCCGGGGCAGGAATTCAATCTTGGCATGACTATTCTGGGAGTGAGCATCATTATCTGGGCATACCGGAGAAGGCAGACCGGTGTTCAGCCCCTGACGTTCTCTGCAATATCCGATGGCTATGCGCTGGACGTGCGTAAAGCGACGCGCATGAAGCGATTGATTTTCAGGGCGCTATTGATTGTACCCCTGGTCATCCCGAGTGATTGGACCCAGGATGTGCCGCAGCGCTATGGTGATCGGCACGAGGGAATGAGTTACTCCCAACTTTATCCAGAAATTCAGGCAACTACTGATGTCGAAGAGCTGTGATAATTCAGGGTAGTGCTTTGCGGTGGCTGTTGTGTCTTCATCCACGCAACTGAACTGTTAGAGAACTATCGAATAATTATTATTCAAGTTAAAAAGGATATTTTATGGACAGCCTGGCAATCCAGCTCGCCCTGCATGGTGCACTCGTGCTTACTGTCAGTATCCTTGGTGGATTGTTCCTGTACCGGGCTATCCTTAACAATAAGAAAGAGGCTGCCTGGCATTTGTTGCATGCTGGCGGGAGCGTGAGAGGCGTGATGCTCATTGCGCTCGCAGCAATAATTCATTTACCCGATCTACCTTTGTGGCAGCTTTCAATTCTCGCATGGCTGATGATATTTTTTACCTGGACATCCGTGTTGGCAATGCTGATTGCTGCCGCCAGCGGTGAACGGGGCTTGAGATACAATGGTTCGAATGCCAATAAACTCGTATATGTTTTATACGGGGTAGGCACCATAGCAATATTCCCGGCCTGCTTGTTACTTATCTATGGCTTGTTCAAGGTCTTATGAAGGTGGCTCTAACCTGTGGCACGGGAGCGCCGGCGAAACCGCGCCCTCAGACTGAATGTTGATTGCACGCTATGAATAAATGGGGTTTATCCCCCTGTACCCCGAGTCCAGTCGTATTCTATAAACAGGGGAAACGATGACAGGCAACAAGGATGAACTACAGAACATTCCGGGTGTTGGACCGGCGGTTGCGAAAGCGTTTCGGGCAATCGGAATACGGTCACAGGAAGATTTATGTGGCCAGTCTCCTGAGAGATTGTATCAACGATACGAACAGCATGTCGGTCATCATGTCGACAGGTGTCTGCTCTATGTCTTTCGCTGCGCCGTGTACTATTGTGAAACACCCGATCCGGAACCGGGCCTGTTGAAGTGGTGGAAATGGAAGGACAAAGCTTGATAACAGACGGCAGGTAGCCAGACGTGGGTCATCGCCTTGATGTGTGCTGAGGCACTGCATACCGCTGCATCGGGGTGATAACCGCCTTCCGGATCGAGACAACTCGTCTCAAACCCTCGGCACACGGATTGCCAGACGTTAGTTTTGAAACGCCGGCCCGAGCTGCCATCGAAGGCCCGCTGTGGTATAGATGCCGTTTGTTTTCGTCCCCGGCGTTTTTGCTATCCCCTGATTATTTCCCGGAAAGTTTCTTTTTGTCCTGCAGTACTTTCCGCCCCAGCAACAACTCGAGTGTGAAACGCACGCCGAAGCCGGTAATGTCGGTCGGGACGTGTGCCAGACCGCCCTTGTGATTGCCAGCGGAGAGATCGACATGCAGCCACGGCTTGTCATCGACAAACCGGCTGAGGAAACGACTGGCCAGGATATGATCGGCCTCGCCTTCGAGCGTGCACTGCTTGACGTCGGCCACTGTGCTTTGCAGTGCCTCGTCATAGTCCTCGTCGATGGGGAAGGGCCAGACGCGTTCACCGCTGTCGCGGCCGGCTTCGATAATGTCATCGAGCAGGCCATCACGGTTGGTGAACGCCCCCGAGTAACTCGTGCCAAGCGCATACACGCAGGCACCGGTCAGGGTGGCGTAGTCGATCATGAGTGCGGGTTTCTTTTTCGCGGCAAAGGCCAGCGTATCGGCGAGCACCATGCGGCCCTCGGCATCAGTGTGCATGACCTCGATACTCGTACCGTTACTCGCAACGACGATATCGTTCTGCTTGTAGGCCTTCGGTCCGATATGGTTTTGTGCCAGCGCCAGCCAGCAGTCGACCGGGAAGTCGACCTGTAGCTCGGTCAGGGCGAGCAGTGTGCCCAGTGCCACAGCACTGCCCTCCATGTCCTCGTGCATGCCGTGCATGTACCTGGCCGGTTTCAGGTTCATGCCACCGGTATCGAAACAGATCCCCTTGCCGATGAGCGCGCAGGCCGGTTTGTTGCTTTTTTTCGCCGGCGTGTAGCGCAGGTGCACGATGCCGGCATCCGGGGACGGACTGCCCTGCGCAACGGCGACAAACGCGCCGGCCTTGCGCTTTTTCAGGGTCGGCATGTCGAGAAACTCGAGGCGCCAGCCATGTTCGCGGGCCAGTTGCCTGACGCGTTTCAGGTACAGCGCCGGGGTCAGATGGTTGGGCGGCAGCGCGGTCAATTCGCGGGCCAGGTTGTTACCGGCCGCACCGGCCAGGGTTGGCTTGAAGTTCTGACGCGCCGGCAGGTTATATATAGATAAGCTATCGAGCTTCGGCGCCGGCCTGGATTTGCGCTTGAAATCGGGCAACGGCTTGATGGCACCGGCGGCCGCGACGAGCGCCTCGGCCATGCGGGCAGCAACAGTCTCGCCCAGGCCTGGCAGGTGAATATCAATGCGGCGCGGCTGTTGCGACAGGTGCGGCTGTAGCAGCTTGCGGGCGAGGCCAAGCAACTCGAATGCCGGGCTGTGATCGTCGATCGCGGCCAGGCTGATCCGGCTGCGACTGCGGTTCGGCAGATCCAGGCACAACTCGCCATCGGACAGGGCATCCTTTGGCCAGCGTTTCAGTGGTTCGCGCAGGACTTCGCAAACCGGCGCGGCCGGCAGTTTGCCCTGTTTGGCCATGGCCGGCAGGACCACGATGAGGTGTCTGGCGGCCTCGATCTGCGCTGCGCGGGCCGGGGTTAGATGTTGTTTTATCTTGATTTTCATGCTTTTAGCCCTGTCTGCTTTACGGGTTATCTTGACCTTGTGCGGTAAAACGTCGATCATAGCGCGCCTATTTGTGAACAGGTAGTTGAACGAACACATGAAACCCGCTGACAAGAAACGAGTTTTGCGCGAAATGCTATACGCGCGCCGCTTCGAGGAGCGCTGCTACGAAGCCTATGTAGAGCGCAAGATTGGTGGCTTCCTGCACCTGTACCCGGGTGAAGAAGCCTGTGCCTTCGGCGTTCTCGAGGCTGCGAATGTCGGCAAGGACTACGTTATCACGAGTTACCGTGATCATGTCCATGCCATTAAATGTGGCGTGCCTCCGCGCGAGGTGATGGCCGAGCTGTTTGCCAAGGAAACCGGTTGCTGCAAGGGCCTGGGTGGCTCAATGCACATCTTTGGCGTCGAGCAGCGCTTCATGGGCGGTTATGCGCTGGTCGGCGGGCCATTCCCGCTCGCTGCCGGCATCGCCAAGGGTATCAAGATGCAGGGCGGCGACGAGATCTGTATCTGCTTCCTCGGTGATGCGGCGAACAACCAGGGTACTTTCCATGAGTCCCTGAACATGGCCAAGGTCTGGAACCTGCCGGTGCTGTACGTATGTGAAAACAACCTGTACGGCATCGGCACGCGTATCGATCGTTCCACCGCGGTGATTGACCAGTACAAGCGTGTCAGCGGTTATGACATTCCGTCGGCACAGGAAGATGGTCAGGACATCGAGAAGGTCTATGCCGCCGCGCAGACCGCCATCGAGCATGTACGCAGTGGCAAGGGGCCGTATTTCCTCGAACTCATGACCTATCGTTATCGCGGTCACTCGATGTCGGATTCAAATGCCTACCGTACCAAGGAAGAAGAACGCATGTGGTCGAAGCGTGATCCGATCATCATGTTGCGTGATCGCCTGGTCGAGGCCGGTGAG
>JASFJH010000069.1:0-8480 GCA_050122215.1 Granulosicoccaceae bacterium
AAGGTGTCGATGCGTACCGAGGTCGGTTCGGCGACGCCAATTGCGTATGACACCTGGATTTCACAGCGATCAGCGAGTCCGGCTGCGACGATGTTTTTCGCCACGTAGCGGGTCGCGTAGGCGGCGGAGCGGTCGACCTTGCTCGGGTCTTTGCCGGAGAAGGCGCCACCACCGTGGCGGGCCATGCCACCATAGGTATCGACGATGATCTTGCGGCCGGTCAGGCCACAGTCACCCACGGGGCCACCAATCACGAAGCGGCCGGTCGGGTTGATGTGGTACCTGGTATCAGCATGCAGCCATTCGCCCGGCAGTACTGGCTTGATGATCTCTTCCATGATCGCTTCTTGCAGGCCGGCCTGGCTGACATCATCGCTGTGCTGGGTGGACAGCACGACCGCATCGATCGCGACCGGCTGGTCGTTCTCGTAACGGAAGGTCACCTGGCTTTTTGCGTCCGGGCGCAGCCAGGGCAGGGCACCGCTTTTGCGTACTTCAGACTGGCGACGTACCAGGCGGTGGGCATAGGCAATCGGTGCCGGCATGAGTACATCCGTTTCATTCGAGGCATAACCGAACATCATGCCCTGGTCGCCGGCACCCTGTTCGCGATCTTCGCTTTCATCGACTCCCATGGCGATGTCGGCAGACTGCTTGTCGATCGACGTCACGACCGCGCAGGATTCCGCGTCAAAGCCCATCTCGGAACTGTTATAGCCGATGCGTTTAACAACGCCACGGGCTATGTCGCTCATGTCAACGACAGCATTGGTAGTGATTTCACCGGCGATCATGACCATGCCGGTTGTCACGAGGGTTTCGCAGGCCACGCGCGATGCCGGATCCTGGGCAAGCAGGGCATCAAGCACGGCATCGGAAATCTGATCGGCAACTTTATCCGGATGGCCTTCTGAAACTGACTCGGAGGTGAAAAGACGTTCGCTCATTGTTGTAAATTCCTCATAAAAAAACCCGCTTTAGCTGGACTAAAGCGGGTTTCGGAATATCTGTCTGCCCCTCGCTTTAGCCGCATTTATTAAGCGCCCGCAATCTGAATTCAAATCGGCGCTGTATAGGCAGTGATTATAAATGGCTTGCCGTATAAGTCAAAGCCGGTAATGGCACTTTAGTCTGCCCAAAAGAAAAGGCGCTGCAAAGCAGCGCCCGGGTTCGTGGAGGCAAACCATCGGGGAACCGTAACTCAGTAACCCCAGGTTCCTTCCAGGAGCTTTGCATAGCCGTTATAGGTTTTCGCTGACGTGGCCTCGAATGACGGGAAGTTGATGGCTTCCAGCATCTTTTGCCCGGCCGGGGTGTTGCCGGCGTTCACCAGTGAATTGCGGATAGCGTTTTGTACGTCAGCCGGCACGCGTGGCGATGCTGAAATCGCCGTATGCGGAACCTGCTCGGTCGTCGTAATCGTAATAAGTTGTGGATAGGCGCCCACCAGCGGTGTCGGCACCATGGCGCCGACGGCCTTGCCATCGAGTACCTTGTTGATTGAATCAATCGAGTTGTTGACCTCAACGATGGCCGGCTGGCGCAGCGGGTTCGGGAACATTTCCTCGACGCGTAGCATACCGAGGCTCGGCGAGCCGATGGTGGCAATAGATTTGCCGATCATTTCCCTGGCCTCAAGGATATCGGCGTTTTCACCCGTCACGAGCGAGTAGGACACGACTTCTGCGCGTTTTGCCAGCACCTTGTAGTCCATGCGTTGCAGACGGTAATCGGTCAGATGCGCCGCATCAAGAATGATGTCGTATTTGTTGCCCTTTTTCATCGTTTCCCAGTAGGTCAGAAAGTTGATGGCCGTGACGAGCTTGATGTCGTGGCCAGTTTGCTGCGACAGGTACTGGGTGAGCGGTTCAAAGGCTTTCCTGGTCTGATCCGGTGGTAGAATCGGTTGGACGACAAAGTTGTACGTTGCGGCTTGTGCGCCGACAGACGCAAGTGCCAGCCAGAATCCCAAAATCATGGCACGCATATTAATCTAACCTCTTGAAAATAATAATATTATATTTGTAATAAAGAGGCCTGCCCGCACTGACTGGCAGCGCACTCCAATCCTCCACATAGTACAAAAGTGTAGTCAGCGATCAGCAGGTTTGGCAAGGTAAAACCAAACGTTTGGCCAACTTTATTTAAGTAAGCCGCTGGAAAAACAGCAATAAGTCCTGAAATCAGGGTAAAATCACGCCCCGCATCATTACAAATATTTATGGCGGCATTGATGACCTGCTGTAACTTATTGTTTTTAAAATAGATTGCCTCTCCGGCGATGCGGCAAGCGCATGAATGGAGTTGCCGAGAGGCGGCGGGTAAGGGACAATACCGCCACTTTTATCCGCGGCATAAAGCCAGCCGCAGGTTGGCATAGCGGAAACACGCAGGTTTGCCGAGGTACACCCTACGGAATATGGAATGTCTGGTCGCCGATTGTCCGGCGCCCGGGGTGTGGTGTTCTTTCGTTTTGCTGGCCGGTACAGAATTTTCGATATACACGGGTTACCCCGTTACGGGTGCTCAAGGATTTACAAACTAAAAAGGGGCATTGCCATGTCTAATCCAAGTCGTCGCGATCTCGCCAATGCAGTTCGTGCACTCAGTATGGACGCTGTCCAGAAGGCCAAATCAGGTCACCCGGGTGCACCGATGGGTATGGCCGATATCGCCGAAGTGCTGTGGAACGATTTCATGCAGCACAACCCGGCCAATCCAAAGTGGTCGGATCGCGATCGTTTCGTCCTTTCAAATGGTCACGGTTCGATGCTGATCTATTCGCTGTTGCACCTGACCGGTTACGAGCTGGGCATGGACGACCTGAAGAACTTCCGTCAGCTGCACTCGAAGACCCCGGGTCACCCGGAATACGGTTATGCACCGGGTGTGGAGACGACCACGGGTCCGCTTGGCCAGGGTATTACCAACGGTGTCGGCATGGCGATTGCGGAACGCGCACTGGCAGCTGAATTCAACCGCCCGGGCCATGACATCGTCAATCACAATACCTACGTGTTCATGGGTGACGGCTGCCTCATGGAGGGTATCTCGCATGAGGCATGCTCACTGGCCGGTGTGCTCGGCCTGGGTAACCTGATCGCGTTCTGGGATGACAACGGTATCTCTATCGATGGCCACGTTGAAGGGTGGTTTACTGACGATACGCCGAAGCGTTTCGAAGCCTACGGCTGGCACGTGATTCCTGATGTCGATGGCCATGATCCGGAAGCGATCAAGAGGGCTATCGAGCAGGCCAAGGCCATGACCGACGAGCCGACCCTGATCTGCTGCAAGACCACGATCGGTTTCGGCTCACCGAACAAGGCCGGCAGCCACGCCTGTCACGGCGCGCCGCTGGGCCAGGAAGAAATCAACCTGACCAAGGCCGCGCTGGGCTGGGATCACGAAGCCTTCGAAGTCCCCGCCGATATCTATCACGGCTGGGATGCGAAGGAAGCCGGCGCTGCGGCAGAGAAGGCCTGGAACGAGAAGTTCGCGGCCTACAAGGCCGAGTTCCCTGAACTGGCCGCCGAGTACGAACGTCGCATGGCTGGTGAGCTGCCGGCTGACTGGGCAGCGAAATCTGCCGAGTTTATCGCCAGTGTCAATGCGAAGGCGGAAGGCCCGGCGACACGCAAGGCCTCTCTGGATTCAATTGAAGCCTATTCACCGCTCGTACCGGAACTGTTCGGTGGTTCCGCTGACCTGGGCTGCTCGAACCTGACCGAATGGTCCGGTTACAAGCCGATGCGCAAGGACAAGCCGCTGAGTAACTACATCAACTATGGTGTGCGCGAATTCGGCATGTCGGCAATCATGAACGGTATTGCCCTGCACGGCGGCCTGGTCCCGTTCGGCGCGACCTTCCTCATGTTCTCCGAGTACGCGCGCAATGCGATCCGCATGGCGGCACTGATGAAGATCCAGAGCATCTTCGTCTTTACGCATGACTCAATCGGTCTGGGTGAAGATGGCCCGACCCACCAGCCGATCGAGCAGATACCGACCCTGCGCATGATCCCGAACATGGCTGTATGGCGTCCGTGTGATGCAGTCGAATCGGCTGTGTGCTGGCAACAGGCGATTGAACGCCAGGACGGTCCTTCCACCCTGATCTTCTCGCGCCAGGGTCTGCCACACCAGACACGTAGCGCGGAGCAGATCGAAGCGATCAAGAAGGGTGGTTACGTGCTCAAGGATTGTGACGGTACCCCGGATGCCATCATCATCGCGACCGGTTCTGAAGTTGCCCTCGCAATGGATGCAGCAGAGACAATGAGTGGCAAGAAGATCCGCGTCGTCTCCATGCCATCCGTTGACCGGTTTGAAGCGCAGGACGACGCCTACCGTGAATCAGTCCTGCCGGCGGCCGTTACCGCACGTGTTGCCGTGGAAGCGGCGGTTACCGATGGCTGGTACAAGTACGTCGGCATGAACGGCAAGGTTGTGGGCATTAACCGTTTCGGTGAATCTGCCCCGGCTGATCAGCTGTTCGAGGAATTTGGCTTCACCGTGGCTAACGTTGTGAAGGCCGTTGAATCAGTTTTGTAATTCAAGTTTGAAACCTTAAGTAAGGGAGATAGACAAAATGGCTATTAAAGTCGGTATTAATGGTTTTGGCCGCATCGGTCGTATGGCCTTCCGTGCCATCGCAAAAGATTTCGGTGACGACATCGAAGTTGTGGGTATTAACGACCTGCTGGACGCGGATTACCTGGCCTACATGCTGAAATATGACTCGGTACACGGTCGTTTCGACGGTGACGTCGCAGTTGACGGCAACAACCTCGTGGTTAATGGCAAGACCATCCGCCTGACCGCCGAGCGTGATCCGGCCAACCTGAAGTGGGGCGACATCAATGCTGACCTCGTTATCGAATGCACAGGTTTCTTCCTGACTGAAGAAACCTGCCAGAAGCACATCGATGCTGGCGCGAAGAAGGTTGTCATGTCTGCGCCGTCCAAGGACGGTACGCCGATGTTCGTACACGGTGTTAACCACGACACCTACGCCGGTCAGGCCATTGTGTCTGCCGCTTCCTGTACCACGAACTGCCTGGCGCCGATCGCCAAGGTATTGAACGACAAGTGGGGCATCAAGCGTGGCCTGATGACAACTGTTCACGCCGCAACTGCCACGCAGAAGACTGTTGACGGTCCTTCCATGAAAGACTGGCGCGGTGGTCGCGGTATCCTGGAAAACATCATTCCTTCTTCAACGGGTGCCGCCAAGGCCGTAGGTGTGGTTCTGCCGGAACTGAACGGCAAGCTGACCGGTATGGCTTTCCGCGTACCGACTTCAGACGTATCGGTTGTTGACTTGACCGTTGAACTGAACAGCGATGCTTCCTATGAAGACATCTGCGCTGCGATGAAGGCCGCTTCAGAGTCTGGCCCGATGAGCGAAACCCTCGGCTACACCGACGAGAAGGTTGTGTCTACCGACTTCCGCGGTTGTGGCAACTCATCCATCTTCGACGCCGAAGCCGGTATTGCCCTGGATGGTACGTTCGTCAAGCTGGTTTCCTGGTACGACAACGAGTACGGCTATACCTGCAACATGCTGCGTTTCGTCAAGCACGTTGCCGCAAATTAAGCGGATCCTTTGTCCTCTGATGGCGTTGCTTGTCTGATTTTGAAATACTCATGTGCTACATGCACACTCCGTTTTCAAAATCAGCCGGCGCCTTGTCAGAGAATAAAATCTCTCGCTTAATTTAATTGCGAAGTAAGTTTTGGTGTGAAACCCGGTCAAATAAGGACCGGGTTTCTATCCATAAAAATTGTTTGTTAAGTATGTGTTATTTACCAAACAGTTTTTAAATTATTGAAATTTCTTTTTAGGAGTTTGCACATGTCTTTTATCAAGCTGACTGATCTCGACCTGGCCGGCAAGCGCGTGTTGATCCGCGCTGATCTGAACGTACCGGTCAAGGGTGGCAAGGTAACCTCGGATGCGCGTATTACCGCGTCAATGCCTACGATTGAGCACTGCATGAAGGCCGGTGCCGCGGTCATGGTCATGTCGCACCGTGGCCGCCCGGAAGAAGGCAAGGCCGACGAGGAAAACTCCATGCAGCCGATCGCCGCTGATATGTCCGTCAAGCTGGGTAAAGAGGTTCGCCTGGTCAAGGACTACCTCGACAACGCGCCGGAAGTCGCCGCGGGGGAATGCGTACTGCTGGAGAACGTGCGCTTCAATGCAGGCGAGAAGAAAGACGACGAAACACTGGCGAAGAAGTACGCCGCGCTGTGTGACGTGTTTGTCATGGATGCCTTCGGTACCGCACACCGCGCCCAGGCTTCCACGCATGGCGTTGGCAAGTTTGCACCGACTGCCTGTGCCGGCCTGTTGCTGGCCGATGAACTGGATAACCTGGCCAAGGCCCTGGCCAACCCGGCCCGCCCGATGGTAGCAATTGTCGGTGGTTCCAAGGTGTCTACCAAGCTGACTGTGCTCGAAGCGCTGTCGGAAAAGGTTGACCAGCTTGTGGTCGGCGGTGGTATCGCCAATACCTTCCTCAAGGCCATGGGTCACAATGTCGGCAAGTCACTGTGTGAAGATGACCTCGTCGATACCGCGAAGGCCCTCATTGAAAAAATGCAGGCGCGTGGCGCAAATATTCCGATCGCCGTAGACGTCGTGGTTGGCAAGAACTTCGCCGAGGACGAACCGGCGGTATTGAAGAATGCCGATGAAGTGGCGGATGACGAAATGATCTTCGACATTGGTCCCAAATCAGCGCAGGAACTGGCCGACATCATCAGCAAGGCCGGCACGATCGTCTGGAACGGCCCGGTCGGTGTATTCGAATTCGACCAGTTCGGCGAGGGTACGAAGACCGTGTCGATGGCGATTGCCAACGCCGATGGCTTCAGCCTGGCCGGCGGTGGTGACACCATTGCGGCGATCCAGAAATACGATATCTATGACAAGGTATCCTATATCTCAACAGCCGGTGGCGCGTTCCTGGAGTACCTGGAAGGCAAGACCTTGCCGGCTGTGGCCATGCTCGAAGAGCGCGCCAAATAACAGACAAGACCCGGGCGATATCGTCGCAAGCTGTCATACAGGAACGGCCATGCCGTGTTACAGTATCCGGCCTTGCTATAGACCGCCTGAGACTTGAGAACATATATATGATGCGAAGAACCAAAATCGTTGCCACGCTCGGCCCACGATCTGACGATGCCAAGGTGCTCGATAAGATGATCGCGGCCGGTATGGACGTGGCGCGCCTGAATTTTTCCCATGACAGCGGCGAGGTGCATAAACACCGCGCCGAAACCGCGCGGAATCGGGCCCGGGCGCACGGGCGCCAGATTGGCGTCGTTGCCGATCTGCAGGGGCCGAAGATCCGTGTGGATCGCTTCACGGATGGCAAGGTCATGCTGGAAGAAGGGGCAAGCTTTATCCTCGATGCGGCTCATGACCCGCGTGCCGGCAACCTGGAGCGCGTCGGGATTGCCTACAAGGAATTGCCGAATGACGTCCATCGTGGCGATACACTGTTGCTCAACGACGGTCGCGTCGTACTGTGGGTCGAGGAAGTCGAAGGCGCCGAGATCCGTTGCCGGGTCACGGTCGGTGGTGAGTTGTCCGACAAGAAGGGCATTAACCGCCAGGGCGGAGGGCTGTCAGCGCCGGCCCTGACCGACAAGGACCGCGACGACATCAAGGCCGCGGCTGGCCTGAAGGCCGATTATCTTGCAGTGTCATTCGTGCGCTGTGCGGATGATGTCCACGAGGCGCGTGAGCTGTTACGCGCTGCGGGAGGCAAGGGCGGTATCATCGCCAAGGTCGAGCGTGCCGAGGCGCTGGACAACCTCGAGGAGATTATCGAAGCCTCGGATGCCATCATGGTCGCGCGTGGTGATCTCGGCGTGGAAATCGGTGACGAAGCCCTGCCGCCGGTACAGAAAGAAATGATTACGATGGCGCGGGACATGAACCGGGTCGTGATCACGGCGACACAGATGATGGAGTCGATGATCGAGCACCCCATCCCGACCCGTGCCGAGGTCTTTGACGTGGCCAATGCCGTGCTCGATGGCACCGATGCCGTGATGCTGTCTGCCGAAACGGCGATGGGCAAGTACCCGGACAAGGTCATTGCGGCCATGGACCGCATCTGCCGCGGCGCGGAGAAACAGCGTAAGGTCACGCACTCGGATCACCGCATCAACACGCGGTTTGAGTTCATCGATGAGGCCATTGCCATGGCCGCGATGTATACCGCCAATCACCTCGGCGTGAAGGCCATCGCCGCCCTGACCGAATCAGGTTCGACTCCGCTGTGGATGTCACGTATCAGTTCGGGGATCCCGATTTACGCGCTGACCAAGCATGTTGCGACACGCCGCAAGGTGACGCTGTACCGTGGTGTGTATCCGGTCAGTTTCGAGACCGAGACCACGGATCATGCCGAGGTCAACAAGGAAGCGATTGATGAACTTGTGCGTCGTGGTGCAGTGCG